>OMQP01000045.1 GCA_900313285.1 uncultured Pseudomonadota bacterium | reverse complement strand
AAGTGCAAAACAATCTAAACAACAATTGAAACAAGAAATCGTTAAAGAAGTGATAGATTCTTTGCACAAAGAACAACAGAAAACGATAAATTATAATGATTCAATAAATCAAAAAATTCGTTAATAAAAATGCCCGTTTGGGCATTTTTTATTTTTGAAAACCCTGTAAAATCACATATAAGTCATTGTTTTTACCGTTTTTTTTCATCTTGCGTTCCGTCCCGCTTTTGTTCTATAATAGGAACAGATATATAAAGGAAGGAACAATTCATGAAAAACATATTCTTAACATCTGCAATAATTGCAATAATGTCATACCCTGCAATCGCATTGGACGCAAATAACCATATAGAACCAAGTCCAACAAACGATTGTGTAGAATCAACATTGGGTACGAATAAACCTGGAATGGTATAACGAAGATACAAAATTAACGGTACCAACCACATCAAATACATGCAGATATGATGGACAAATAACATTACCATCAACGAATCCAGAAAAAACGGGATATACATTCCGTGGCTGGCAGGTAAGGGCTGCACAATCTTGTTTTGCTGGTTTTGAAGATGATTTTAATAATGTTGTTAATTGGGGAAGTTTGGCTGTTAATGAAGTCCAAGGTGCGTATTCTTCTGTTAACTGGCGTGGAATATATCAAGTAGATTTAGGTTTTGGTGAAATAGGTCTGGAAACACAATGCAGTACTACAACTGCAAATGTAGGAGATACTGCGACAGAGGACGAATTAGTAGTCTCTGAAATTAATGAAGGTGATTGTTGGTGTAAAATAACAGATTTTACACCAAAGAATGGCAATAAATGTAGCATAGCATCCTCAAGATGGGTTTATGAAGGAACCCCTCCTCAAGATGGGTTTATGAAGGAACCCCTACTGATATGTGTGAATACTGTTATTATGACTGTCTTTCTAGTATGCAATATGAGCCTACGTTTTACGCGGTGATATTGGGTCAATCAAATCAATGATATTGTTGTATTAAAAAACAACCGCCCATTTGGGCGGTGTTTTTTTAAAATCCGCTTTTTATACCGACGGCAAAAAATGGTGTTGTGTCCGCCAATCCGCCCGACATAAACATTGATGTATGTTCACTGTATTTATAACGAAATGATGCAATAAATGTGTGAATATAATTGCCCGACATTTCTTCGCCGGTTATTTTATCGTGATGATTCCATACGTTTGTATCGGAAAATATATATGTTCCGGATATTGTGTATTGTAATAAATCATAACTTAATCCCGTTCCAACAACCAAACCGTCGGCGGTTTTATGAACCGGGTTTTCATCATATATCATACGGACGGATGTTCCCCATATCCAACTGTTATATTGTAAATTTATTCCTAATGCCATTTGGGCACGCCAATCTGCATAAACAGATGGTGAATACGTATTTTCTTCATATCCGTGCGGTTTGTCCATATATGATAATGCGATGGCATAGGCGGACTTTAATTTCCCGGTTGAACGTTTTATCTTAAATGCGCCGTCAACCGCATAATCATAATCGTCGCCACCACCAGAAACAGATAAACCATATTGTCCATGTTCGGTTGCACGTGTTGCCAAATTTAAACGTAACGATTCGTGTCCGGTTGTCGCGGTTGTATCGGATATTAAAACTTTCTTTAAATTTAATTTTTTGTGCAATATAGATTTATTGTTTATTCGTAAATATCCAACATCTGGTAACCCCAATCCCATTTTACGTGCAATCGAATGGGTTAAACCAAATTCAGCACGACCAATGTTTTTATCTTCGAATAAAACAAATGCGTCATGTATGTATTCTTTGTCATCAACACAGGCGGCATCAATTGAATAAACTGCACCTAATTTTTGTGTCGCGTTTAATGAATAAAGTGCGCTGGCCTTTACATCCCAATCGTTTATAAATTCAACCGCATCGTTTTTGGGTTGAAGCGTTCCAATCATGCCTTCGGCGTCTAGTTTAAATTTCCAATCACCGCTTTCATAATCTATACCAAATGCGTTGGAAACGAATGCTATGCAAAATGCAATAAATGATATTTTTTTCATGTTTTAATTTTCCTGGTTAATAAGTTTTGGTCCGTTTGCTTCGTCTAGTATTGCATTACGCAATTTATTAAAAGCACGTTCTTCAATTTGACGTACGCGTTCACGCGAAATATTATATTTTTGTGATAATGTTTCCAATGTCATTGCCGGATCAGATAAACGGCGTGCCGTTAATATTTCACGATCACGTTCTGGCAATAATGACAAATGCTTTTTCAATAATTCGTATCCACGACGTTTGAATTCTAATTGTTCCAGACCATCTTCGATACCCATTTTTGTATCGGCCAAGTTTGATAAAATATCTTTGCTGTCCGAATCGGTATTTAATGGTGCGTTCAGGGAAACATCACGTGCGGACATACGGGTTGCAACACGTTCGACATCGTTTTCTGGCACGTCCAGATATTCTGCAATTTGTTTGGTTTGGTCTTCGGAAAGCGTGTTATCCATTATACCCAATGCGCGTTTTGCACGGGTTAAATTAAAGAAAACACGTTTTTGATTGGCTGAATTGCCCAATTTTACGATTGACCAATTATTAAGAATTGTTTCGTATATTTCTGCCTTGATCCAAAACATGGCATATGTTGAAAAACGAAAACCGCGTTCTGGGTCGAATTTTTGTAATGCCTGCATCAGTCCCATATTGCCACTGGCAATCAAATCAGATACCGGCAAACCATAATTTTTAAAATCATACGCAACCGACACGACAAGGCGCAAATGCGATGCAACCAATTTTTCTGCGGCAACATTATCATGTTCTTTGACCCATCGGGACGCGTATTCGTATTCTTGTTCTGCCGACAAAATAGGGAACTTTTGAATTTCATTTATATATTTTGACAAACTGGCATCGTCACCAGCACCATATATGGGCAGGGATGCATTATTTGTGGTTGCCGGTAAAGTTGTCTTGATTTGCTTTTTCATAACTTTTATAGTATAGCAATAAAATAGAAATTATCAAGAATGGAGATTTAAACATGGCAACTATATTGGAAAGAAAGAAAAATCTTAAAGAACCTGTTAAGAAAACCCGTGCAGATTATGCCGAAGATGCCCTTTATCGAGAAGTTTGGGAAGATGTGAATAATGAAAAAACTCAACAGTTTTTGAAAAAATATTGGCGTCATATTGTGTCGGCAGTATTGGGTATCATGATTGTCATGTGTGCAATACAACTGGGAATGCGCATGTATAATTCTGCACGCGTTGCCCGTGCCCAGGTTTATGAAACTGCAATAGCAAATGTCGATGCAAATGCATTGGCAAATTTGGCAAAAGATACATCGGGTGCAACATCTGATTTGGCTCTGTTCCAGGCATATTTGATAGATAAAGATATTAAAAAATTAGAAGATTTGGCAAACAATGGTCATACACGTGATTTCAAAGATTTGGCACGTTTGCATTTGGCTACTGTAAATGGTGATAAAATGGGGGTGGAAGAATTTGTAAAATATTTGTCGAATATGGATACAAAAAAATCACCTTTCTTTTATACATCGCGTTTGATGGTTGCACAAAAATATTTATCAAATGGTGATAAAGTTGCTGCAGATAAAATACTGGATAAAATTATAAATGACAAAGATGCGCCAGCTTCCATTTCTGCAACAGCACAGACATTAAAATAGGGTGATATTTTGAAAAAGATATATTTCATTTTATTCGGTGTTTTGATATTGGCATCGTGTTCTAAACATGATCCAATATTGCCGGGTACGCGTTATGATATTTTTGATAATACTGATATAAATGTTTTGAATCAGGAATTACCAGATTTATCAGAAAATATAAAAAATATATCTGGGGATGAAAAATGTGATTATCGCCAAGATGCAGATAATGTGATTTGGAATGGCGATAAAAAAATATATGTCGGTTTTGCAACAAACAGTATTGTGAAAAATGAACAATCTCCTGTTTGCGCTGGATCGTTTTTATATACAGGTCTTACCACCGGGGAAGTTATAAAAATAAATAAAGTAAATGGTCGCGTTGTTTGGACCACTGATGTTTTCCGTGCAAATAATTTAACAGGTGGTGCATCTGTGGTTGATGTTGTTGCACATGTCGGTGTGGACGGAAAATATGTTTATGCCGGTGGTCTTGGTGATGCGTTTTGTAAATTAAATGCGAATAGTGGAAATAAGATTTGGTGCGTAAATATATCTGTGCCTGTTGATTTTATAGTTGTGGATGATTTTGCTTTTGTTGTGGGGACCGATAATAATTTATATGCTATAAATACAAAAAACGGTGATGTTTATTGGAAATCAGAAATTAAAAAACAAATTAAACCAGAATATAACGGTAAATATATAAAAGTTGGTCGTCAAAAAATAAATTATAAAAATGGTTTGATAGATTAAAAAAACCGTCCATTTGGACGGTTTTTATATTTTCTGTTTTTACCATGTTGGGGCGTGTGTGCCTTCTTTGATAATTGGTTGTTCGTCTTCCCAAATCGATAATCCAGTTTTCAAATCTGTTAATGTTAATTGCAGGTAATATTCTACGCGTGTATCAACAGATGAAAACCATCCAGATTCCAATTTTAAATTTCTTTGTAACATTTTTCCAGACAGTGATAAATTCGGCGCAATCAAAGTTTTCTCTTTTGCGATTGTTGATTGGTCGTATTCATTGTCTGTGCGTAATTTACGTATTGCGTTTGACGCGGTGTCTTCACCAGGGAAGTTTGTTGATATTTGTACTTTACCAGATTTCATCAACGTTGTATGTATTTTCTTAATCAAAATATCTGTATCAAAACGTTGTGCTGTGTCATTTGTTATGTTGCTGACAACCAATACAGGTTTTTGAATTTTATCCAATGCATGACTTTCTAACATAGAATTTGTCATGTTTTCAGCTGTTTTTGTCCAATCACGATATTCCAGTTCCATAACTTGTTGCATCGCAGCAACTTCTTCTTTGTCATTCAAATCAACGACAGAGGTTCCACCACATGCTGCCAATATTGCACAAAGTGTCAAAGGTATTATTTTTTTCATGTTTTCCCCTTTATTTTATTTTTATTGTTTTGTTATCTGTTATTTTACCATTTATTATGCGTGTGTATATTAAATTATTTTTATCTTCACTATTTTTATCATTACGTACTATGTATATATTTTTAGGTAATGTCGCCCATGTGCGAACATCAACATCAGATGATGCAACCGTATATATAGATGATAATATTCCCATTACAGGTGCAGCTTTGGAATTAGAATTATACATTGTTGTTTGTAATGCTGTTTTAGATGCCGCGGACGCAAAAGAACGCAATATTTCATTTGTTCTGTATTGTTCATATTCAGTCATAAACATCGCGTCAACATTAGCCAATAATTCTGAATTTTGTGGTCTGTAATTATCGTTATCGAAATAGGGCGATGTAAATGTAAAATAAACCATACCGACATTGAATACAAATATTCCACCATTATCTTCGGTTAAACGCGGTGCAAAACC
>OMQP01000043.1 GCA_900313285.1 uncultured Pseudomonadota bacterium | reverse complement strand
CCAAAAATGGAAAAACAAAAACCGCTTAAACAAGAACGAACAAATCTTTTCATTATTTTTTTGATAATGTCCAATTAGATGTTTTTATATCTGTGCCATTCTGTAATGCATTATGTAATTCTTGGAAAGACAATGCCGGTAAATCTTCATTACAAACAGAAGATGTTAATTCGTATTTGTTTTGACCGTTGTCTTTAATCAAAATTACGCATCCATGTGATAATACTGGTTTTTCAAGCATGTGTTCGTATTCTGATGGATTGTGTTCTTCTGCATATATAAACATAACAGGTTTATTTGTTAATATCGCATCAAGTAATGCATTTTCGATTGTTCTTTCTCCGCCAGCGATAGAAGTATAAGAATTTGTATTGTGAACCAACAAAGATAAATGTCCCATGGCCGCATTATGTACAGAATTGCTGAATCCCGCAGGGGACATTTCTCTGTCATCATAAAATTGGCGGATAAGTTTTATTGTTTGTTCCCATTCGCCAAAACGTGATGCAAAAACCAATTTATAATCAGCGTTTTCAGGTGCAATTTTAGAAGCCAGAGAAATTGCGATTTTTTCAAGTGCACTCATGCGTCGGCGCAACATAGGAGGTATGAAGGATACATCGGGAAGTTTTTCCGTATTATTTTCTGTCCAGAATTCAAAATTATCAATATATAAAGTTTTGTTCATACTTGAAAATTCGATTTTTTTATACAATACTGTGTCATTATATAAAAAGATTCCTGTTTTGCAAGTTGGATTTGAAATGGAATATATACTGAAAAATCTTGGGTTCGTGTGTGCGCTGGGGGACAATCACAACGATATTATACAAAATGCGCGCAACGGTGATACGCGTGCTATGTTTTCAGGAAATGTTGTTGTTGACGGGGAAAAAGTTCCTTTTGGAACGGCGCCGGTTGCTAAAACCCACGATTTACGTATGTATGATTTAATAGACGTTGCATTAAATCAAATAATTGGTGATATTGAATTATTGAAACAAAATTATGATGTAAATCGTATAGGGGTTATTATTGGTTCTTCGAATACTGGTGTTCATGAAGCACAAAAACATATAGAATCTGCATTTAAAAATGATATGCAAATTGAAAGCAATGTTATTACAGAACTAGAATTAGGGACACCAAGTCAATATATTCGTAATAAAACAGGTTTCATGGGACCAACATTTACAGTATCTACGGCATGTTCATCAAGTTTGAAGGTTTTTGAAAGTGCACGTCGTTTAATTGAAAACGGTATTTGTGATGCAGTATTGGTTGGTGGTGTTGATGCCAGATGTGATTTTGCTTTAAATGGTTTTAACGCACTGAGCGCATTAAGCAAGAAACACACAAATCCAATGTCAAAGAACAGAGAAGGTATAAACCTGGGTGAAGGTGCTGCATTATTTATCTTGGAACGTGGTTGTTGTGGGATAAAATTGTTGGGTATTGGTGAAAGTTCTGATGCATATCATTTAACCAGTCCTGATCCAACGGGTGCGGGTGCAATCGCTTCTATGAATATGGCATTGGCAGATGCGGGTTTAAAGCCAGATGATATAGATTTTATAAATATGCACGGGACAGGTACCGTTGCAAATGATGCTATGGAATCTTTGGCTGTAAATACAGTGTTTGGTGAAAATGTTTTGTGTGCATCAACAAAACCTTTGACGGGACATACATTGGGGGCTGCTGGTGCAATCAGCATGGGGTTATCGTGGTTAATGTTGAAATATGATTTTGTTATTCCTCATGTGTTTGATGGTGAATATGCAGAAGATTGTGCAAAAATTAAATTAGCAAAATCAGGCGACATAACAAATGTAAACCATGTATTATGTAATGCGTTCGCCTTTGGTGGCAGCAACGCCAGTTTAATAATGGGGAAATAAAATGAATTTGAATCCTGTCGATTTATTACCACAGAAAGCCCCGATGGCATTTATCACCGCCATAGAAAGCGTTGATTATGATGAACAAAAAATGACAACACGCATAGATATTCAAAATACTGATTTATTATTTCAAAAAAATATAAATGGCGTGCCTGGTGCGGTTGCACTGGAATATATGGCGCAATCTATCGCATGTTATATTGGCGCCCAAGATATTCATTTAACAGGTTCAACAAAAGCTGTCGCTGGATTTATAATGGGATCACGAGATTTACATGTTATGATACCAGTATTTAATGTTGGTGAAAGTTATTTTGTCCACGTTCAATCACTTTTTTGTGATGCAAATATGGCTTCGTTTGAATGCAATATATATGATTCAAAAAACAATTTGGTCGCGAATGCTAATTTGAATGCTTTTAGACCAGATGATATAAATCAATTTATGGGGGAAATACATGAATAAAACTGTTTTGATTACAGGCGCATCACGTGGCATAGGTCGTGCAATTGCACTTTATTTGGCGCCAATGGGTTATGATTTGGTTTTGCATTATAATTCAAATAAATCATCTGCAGAAAAAACTTTAGATGAAGTGAAAAGTTTGGGCGGTAATGGACGCATTTTATCATTTGATATTTCAAATCGTGAACAAACAGAAAAAGTTTTAAATGATGATATAAACGAACATGGCGTATATTATGGTGTGATTTGTAATGCAGGAATAAATGCAGATAACCCGTTTCCTGTAATGGATGGTGATGCATGGGACAAAGTTTTACATACAAATCTTGATGGATTGTATAATGTATTGCATCCGGTTGTGATGCCTATGATATCTGCACGAAAGGGTGGCCGTATTATTGCAATGTCATCTATATCTGGTGTAATGGGAAATCGTGGTCAGGTTAATTATGCTGCATCAAAAGCAGGTATAATCGGTGCAGTAAAATCGCTGGCGATTGAATTGGCAAAACGTAATATTACAGTAAACGCAATTGCCCCGGGTGTAATTGAAACAGATATGACGGCGGAATTACCAATGGAAGAAATTCAAAAAATGATACCGATGCGTCGTATGGGACAGCCAAAAGAAATAGCATCATTGGTTGCGTATTTATTAAGCGACGATGCGTCATACATCACACGCCAGGTTATATCTGTAAATGGGGGAATGATTTAATGAAACGCGTTGTTATTACAGGAATGGGATTGGTCAGTGCGCTGGGGTCTGATTTGGACAGTGCTTTTAAACGTTTGCATGTTTATAAAAATGCAGTTGTTGTGCGTGATGATTTAAAAGAAATACGTGGATTAAATGCACACATGGTTGCCCCAGTAAATGATTTTGTTGTGCCAGAACATTATACACGTAAAGTTTTACGCACGATGGGACCTGTTTCGGTAATGGCGGTATATGCATCAGAAATGGCATTAACAGACGCAGGTCTGTTGAATGATGAAATTATAACATCGGGACGCACCGGTGTTGCATACGGTTCATCATTTGGTTCTGCTGGGCCTGTTTTGGATTTTTATTCAATGGTAAAAACACACGAGGTTGGTCCAATAAATTCATCGTCATACATAAAAATTATGCCACAAACAACAGCAGTTAATATTTCATTATATTTCAAAACTACCGGGCGTTTAATACCCAGTGGAACAGCATGTACATCGGGCAGTTTATCAATCGGTTATGCATATGAAGCAATCAAATCAGGTGCCCAAGATGTTATGATTGCCGGTGGTGCCGAAGAATTAGATGCAACCCAGGTCGCAGTGTTCGATACATTATATGCAACCAGTGTTAAAAATGATACCCCGGATAAAACACCATCGCCATTTGATGTAAACAGAGATGGTCTTGTTATTGGTGAAGGTGCTGCGACTTTGATTTTGGAAGAATACGAACATGCGGTTAAACGTGGTGCAAAAATATATGCCGAAATTGTTGGTTTCGGAACAAATACAGATGGCACCCATATAACACAACCAAATAAAGATACTATGGCACAGTGTATGCGTTTGTCTCTTCAATGTGCAGGATTAGAACCAAACCAAATTGGATACATAGACATGCACGGGACAGGAACAAAACATGGTGATATGGCGGAATCATTGGCGACAGAATCTGTGTTTGGAAGTAATGTACCATGCAGTACTCAAAAGGGTTACGTTGGACACACGCTGGGCGCATGCGGTGCATTGGAATCGATTTGGTCAATTCAAATGATGAATAATGGTTGGTTTGCACCAACATTGAATTTGGTTACACCAGATTCTGAATGTGGAAAATTAGATTACATAATGGAAACGGGACGTGAATTTAAAACCGATTATGTAATGAATAATAATTTTGCATTTGGTGGAATAAATACATCGTTGATATTCAAAAAAATGTAAAAAAATAACCCACTTGTTCGGTGGGTTATTTTTTCTAAGAAGGGATTAAAAATACATTTAACCATTTATATAATATCATATTTTTGAATTTTAAAAAAGAAAAAATATTTTTCACCTTTTTTTACCACCCCCATTTGTGATATAATAGGAAGCATAGGAAGGAACAAAACACTATGAAAAAACTATTCTTAACATCTGCAATAATTGCAGTGATGTCATACCCGGCAATCGCATTGGATGAAAATAACCATATACAGCCAAGTCCAACAAACGATTGTGTTGAATCAACATTGGGTACGGCAACCAGTCCTGCAAATTTGGAAGCAGATTGGACGGCGAATACAATAAACCTGGAATGGTATAACGAAGATACAAAATTAACGGTTCCAACCACATCAAATACATGTACATATGACGGTGGAATAACATTACCATCAACGAACCCGACAAAAACGGGCTATACATTCCGTGGCTGGCAGGTACGTGAAACCATCCAACAATGCAGTTTGTCCGGATTGGATCCAAGTATAAGTGGAACATATGAT
>OMQP01000061.1 GCA_900313285.1 uncultured Pseudomonadota bacterium | reverse complement strand
ATATGATTATTTCCGTCCAATGCGATTGCTGGGTATGACATTACTGCAATTATTGCAGATGTTAAGAATATGTTTTTCATTTCCCTTCCTTTTATATATTTGTTCCTATTATATCACAAATGGGGGACGGAACGCAAGATGAAAAAAAACGGTAAAAACAATAAGTTATGCATGATTTTGCAAAGATTCATCAACCATATTTTTGTATTTTACAAAAAAACATCCGCAAAATGCGGATGTTTTTCTTCTCCCCTTTTTCGTTCGATTGAACAAAACTTTATTTGCACAATTTTATCATTTCATCTATTTCGGCACCCAATATCAAATCATTTGCCTTTTGTTTTTCAATTTGTGCCAATGCATAAACAACTGTTGCATGATCACGTCCACCACATACATTACCAATTTCAGTCAACGATAAATTTGTGACGTCTTTTAATACAGCCATCATTATTTGACGTACACGAACCAGACGACGCGCACGTGAATTGCCACATACTTCATCAAATGTGACACCCATTTTTTCACACATCGTTTTTACCATGGATAATGGGGTTTTATTCTTTGCCAATAAATCACCCAACAATGTTGATGCAACATTCATATCAACATGTTGTCCCATCAATTCTTCGTATGTTTTGATTTTGTTTATAATGCCGTCTGTTAAATGACCATTACCAGAAATGTTTTTTGATAATTCAGTTGCAACATTTACATCAACACCACCACGTATCAACATACCACGTGTTACAAATGCATTTGGTGCAACGACATCAACCACCAACCCCGATGCCAATAATGATTGAATACGTCTGTCGAAACCAATCAACGCATTTGGTGCAACATTTGCAGTTAACACCACGGATTTACCAGCATTTTTCAAATCAATCAATAATTGTAAAAATTCATCACAACTTGCGCGTTTACCAGCCAGCGCACACACATCATCCATAATAAATATATCACAGTTTCTGCAAAAATCTTTGAATGCGAATATTGTTTTATCACGTAATGATCGTGCAAAGTCAGCAACAAATTGTCCGCCAGACATTTTTACAACATTTAATTCTGTTGTATTGCAAATGCAATCAACCAATAATGATTTCCCAGAACCACTGACACCGTTTATAAATAATTGCGAAAACGACGCATTTCCCAATGCAATTTTTTTGCATGCTGCAACTGCGAACATGTTATCATCACATGTTATAAATTTATCAAAAGTATTTTTATTGCGAACAGAATTTTTTTGTGCATTAAAATCATATGCACATATAACATTATCATTTGCAGAATGTGCAACCACCCCGGATGATTTTACACATATATTTAAATCTAAAAGAAAATCCGCCGCTATGCTTTGCAGAACATTTCCATATTCTTTTTTGACATAGTCGGCGGTGAATTGGTTTTGCGCAACAAGGTTCAAACGATTTTGGCAAATTTCAAACTGCAAAGGCGATATCCAGGTTGCAAATCCTGCTGAATCTATTTTAGACGCTATTGCCCCCTTGATTGATTCTGCATTTACATTTTGTTTTGTCGCCGTAACTTGCATTGTCGTTTGCTCCTTTTCCTTCCCTCAAAAGAGTTTACGCATTTATTTAATGGTTAAAAAAACCACCCCGTATATAAACACCGTTTATATATGCCCTACTCTTTTTTCTCTCGCTTTGTGATTGAATAAATCAATCGTTTGGATGTTGAATAATTTATAAAATTAATTTCGGTTTGCAACTAAATGTTAACTTATTTTTGAACATTTATTTTTTGACAACGATTCGTTTTTTTTCTGCTTTTTCGCACTTTGTATATACATTGTATATACATATTAAAAATCAGTTTAAAACATATCCGCCATCTTGTTTTCTTACTAAACCTTGTAATTCCAATACTACTAAATCAGCTTTGATTTCCGAAACTGTTTTTTTGACAAGATTTGCCAATACAGATTCTGATACCGGAATCATTCCTAATTTATCTAAAATGTCATTTTTATATGTATATTTTTTTTCATTATTTTTTACATTTTTATCATCAAAGAAATCATTTATGGACATACATAATGTTGCATCACCATTTTTTATTAAATAGTTTGGTCCAACACTTCGTGGATCACTGGGGTGTCCAGGCACTGCAAACACTTGTTTTCCATATTCTTTTGCGAATCGGGCCGTGGTCATACTGCCTGATTTCATATCAGCTTCGCTGATTATTAACCAATCAGACATTGCTGCAACCCAATGGTTTCTTTGAATAAAATTAGAAGCCACAGGATTTGTTCCCACTGGCATTTCGCTTATTACTGCGCCACGTTCCAATATTTCATAATATAACGATTCGTTTTCAAGTGGCCATATGTTATCGACACCACCAGCCAACACCGCAATCGTTTGTGTGTTTCCACTTGGTTTTAATGCACCGATATGCGCAGCAGTATCTGTTCCCATCGCCATACCAGACGTAACAGCAAAACCATGTTCAACAAAAGCCGTCGCAAGTTCTGAAACAAAATTCATACCTGTTGCTGTACTGTGCCTGGTTCCAACAACAGACACACTTTTCTTAGATAATGTTTCAATATTACCACGCGCACAAATCACAATCGGGTGATTTTTCACATTTAATAATGAACGCGGGTATTGCGAATCAGTATCCATAATATATTGTGCGCCGATTTCACATGCTTTATCTATTTCGCGTTTAACCATATCTTTAAAATCATCAGACAAATTTAACGATTCGATAATCGCATCATCACAACCATATTGTTGTAACAATTCCCTGTATTTTACAGGGCCTATTTTTGGTGTACGCAATATCAAAAGTTTTTTCAATAATTCATTCATAATAAAAAGATTGTAGAACAAATCTACAATCTTCTTAAAGAAAAAAATTCATAATTTAATTTATTCTTCGATCCAGATATAAACATAATC
>OMQP01000042.1 GCA_900313285.1 uncultured Pseudomonadota bacterium | reverse complement strand
GGCTTCATCGACCACAATTCGATACACAATAAACCCGTTTTGCGACATGATAATTTCGCATCCTGAATTCTTTAAATCACGAAAATCATCCGCCGACCAAGGTTTGTTCGGGAAACATTTTTTATGAAGATTTGATAATTCTTCGAACATTATTTTTCGGCATAACTTGGACGCAAATACATTGGAATTACAGGTTCGTTTTTGTTGTTTTTAATTTTATTTTCAATAATGTCTTTTGCGTAAATTAAATTATATGGTTTGTGTCCAACTGTCGATGGCATTTCATTTGTTCAATTTCCACTTCATCAATAGTCATTGTGCATGGTTTGTGTTGTGGTGATGCAACAAAGAAATCACCGCGACCGGAATCTATTGCAACAAATGCGTTTGGGGTTTCATACATGTATAATTCAAAAACATTTACAGGAACAACAGGTACATTTAAACCAATTGCTAATCCCTTGGCATATGCGATGCCCATACGGATACCAGTAAAACTGCCCGGACCCACAATAACACCAATTGCGGTTAAATCAGACATTTTTACATTGTTTTGATTCATAAAATCATTAACGGCATTTGGCAGGGCAATTGCCTGTTTTTCTGCATCAAAATGTGCGAATTTATCGTCCAATAATAAATCAATACCGTTTGAAGATGTGTTTATTACCAGTATCATATGAAATCCTTTATAAACGTGCGCTGAAACCGATTTTGGTTGTCATATTTGCGTTTTGATGTACAGATAATAATTCGTCTATTTTGTTAATTGTAAAATCTGTTTTTACATCTTCGCCGTTGTTCTGTAATAAACTGCGACGCAACATAGAAGCAATTTCACGTTGTAATTCACGTACACCCTGTTCAGAAGTGTATGTGCGAATAATATGCCGTATTGCGTCGTCTGAAATAGTTATATTTTCAACATTCCAACCCGTATCTTCTGCTGCGCGTTTTATTAAGTGTTCGCGCGCAATTTGTACTTTATCATCTTCGCTGTATCCTGGAATTTCAATGATTTCCATACGATCTTTTAATGCAGATGACATGTTTAACGAATTAGATGTCGCAATAAATAACACATTGGATAAATCAAAATCTACTTCTAAATAATGATCGCGGAAAGATTTGTTTTGTTCTGGATCTAATATTTCCAGCAGGGCAGATTCAGGATCACCACGCCAATCACGTCCCATTTTATCTATTTCGTCTAAAACGATCACTGGATTATTAGATTTACAACGTTTCAGAGCATCCATAATGCGTCCACATTGTGCGCCAATATATGTTTTTCTGTGACCACGGAAATGGGATTCATCTGTGATTCCGCCAAGTGATATTCTGCAATATTTGCGTGATAATGCGTTTGCAATAGATTTACAAAGCGATGTTTTTCCAACACCTGGCGCACCAACAAAACATAAAATACTGCCACGGTTTTTACCGGTCTTTTTCATAACGGCAATGTGTTCTAAAATGCGTTCTTTGACAGGTATCATGCCAGAATGTTCGCTGTCCAATACATTACGCGCAGTTTGTAAATCGATTGGCGCATTATCTGTTTTATCCCATGGCATAGCCAGTAATTCTTCAAGGTATGTTTTTAAAAGACCGCCTTCTTGGGACATCGGCGACATAGCGCGCATGCGTTTCAATTCAGACATTGCTTTTTCTTTTGCATCCGTCGGCATAGCAGATTTTTCAATTTTTTTGCGTATAGATGCAGTGTCTGTTTCTTCGTCGTCTTCGCCCATTTCGCGTTGAATAGCGCGCATTTTCTCTTGCAATATTGCTTGTCTTTGGCCGTTTTCCATTTGAGTTTGTACGCGACGATTTATAGTGTTTTCTATTTTATCTGTTTCAATAGATAATAAAACCTGTTCAAGTAATGCTATCAGCTTTTCGCGCCATGTTTTCATCTTTAAAATATCAACAGCAATATCTGTATCTATATTTGCCATTTGAATAACGGAATCTATGAATGCTGGCATTGGATAATTTTGAATAATTGCATTCAGTTTTTCCATTTTGAATTTGTGATTTGCTGATAATGTTTGCATTGCGTTTGCAACTTTGTCACGCAAAGCTATCGTTTGTTCCAATTCGGAATCGTCCAAAATGTCAATAGGTGTTATATCTCCAGAAAATATACCGTTTGTAATAATTATATCAGATAAATTTACAACACTGGTTGTGCGAACAATTGCATGAATTGCGCCATCAGGCATGTGTAAAACCTGGGCTATTTCACCGATAGTACCAGTATCAAAAATATCGTCAACGTTGGACGGATATGCCCAAACATGTTGTGGGCATAAAACAATTCTTTGATGATTGCTGGTGGCAGCTTCTATGCATGCGATAGATAACGGATTGTCGACATACACCGGCACCGTAAGGCCCGGATGTACAACCAAATCACGAACGGGTAAAATATATTCTTTCATAGCAGAGATAATATAGACCATTTTATATGATTTTCAAGATATAAAAAAATCCCCAGCAATTGCCAGGGATTGAAAGTTTGTCGTTTATTCTTAGTGACGACGAAAACCGTTTGAATGTCCTGCTTGGGCATTGTTGCTGCTGCGTTTTGATAAATAACGTGCGCCAATCAAAACCAACCATTCAACTGACAATAATGCCAATGCAATCATTTGGTTTTGGCAACCTTCTAAATAAGCCAAAACATATACGAATTGTGCAATAAAAGAAATGTACAAAACGCCAAAAACACCTGTAAAGAATACTTTTTTGATTTTTCCAAACATCTTTTTTCCTTTTTTATGTCTTTATTATCATATCAAATGCCGGGTTTCTGGTGCCAGGTACCCGGCGACCCCGCAAAAGCTAAACGAAATATATCAACAATTGCCGACATATTTCAATGCCATATTAGGCAGCCATTGCAAGGCGAACGTTGTCGTTCGCAGCGATTCTATCGCCATTCAGTTTTTAGTTTGTTTTTAACGGAACAACCCGGATTCAATCGATTTGCCTTTACTTCGCCTGTCGAAACTATGTCAGCCCCATAAAATATTGGTGGAGCTGTGGGGTACCGCCCCCCAGTCCAAAACGATTATTCCGCAACGAATTCAGAATCATCACTACATGCGTAGCAACAAATATTATAAATATTCATAGTGGAAATTGCAAGTTTTTAAGTTATAATGACATAAAAGGGTACAAAATGAAGTTCTTAGATAAAGCAAAAATTTATATCAAAGCAGGCGATGGTGGTAACGGAGCCGCTTCGTTCAGACGCGAAAAATATATTGAATTTGGTGGTCCGAATGGTGGCGATGGTGGTCGCGGTGGGGACGTGGTTTTTCGTGCCGTGCCAAATGTTAATACTTTGATAGATTACAGATATAAAACAAAATTTGTTGCACAACGTGGACAAAATGGTATGGGCAAAATGCGTACTGGATATTCGGGCGAAACATTATATTTGCCGGTGCCAACAGGAACCGTTATATTATCCGAAAATGAAGAAATAGAATATGCTGATTTGAATCAGGACGGCATGGAATATCGTGCTGCACGTGGTGGTAATGGTGGTTGGGGAAATTTGCATTTTAAAAGTCCAACTAATCGTGCACCGCGCCAGGCTAATGATGGTTTGCCAGGTGAAGAAAGAACGGTTATATTGCGATTGAAACTGATTGCAGATATTGGTTTAGTTGGGTTCCCAAATGCTGGTAAATCAACATTATTGTCTGTTGTAACTGCTGCACGTCCAAAGATTGCAAATTATGCATTTACAACATTAAACCCACAATTAGGTGTTATGTATGCACACAATCGTGAATTCGTAATGGTTGATTTGCCTGGACTAATTGAAGGTGCACACATGGGGGTCGGTCTTGGCGACAGATTTTTGGGACATGCCGAACGTACCAAATTGATTTTGCACGTGATAGATGGTTCAGAACAAAATTGGGCAGAACGTTATAAAACAATTCGTCATGAAATGGATTCATATGGTGGCGGCCTTTTAAACAAGCCAGAAATAGTTGTAATTAACAAAATAGATACTTTGTCCGATGATGAATTAAAAACACGTCTGGACGAGTTTAAAAAATCATTTGGACGTAAAAAGAAACCAACAATTGTGACAATCAGTGCGGCGGGACATATTGGAATAGAAAATCTGATAGATACAATTGAAAAACAGATGCTTGGGATGGAATAAATGAGTGATTATGGAATTTATGATAAACATATCAAAAAAATAAGAGCTTTGAATAAAAAGCGTGGTATATATCCATTGGAAATGCAGCCAAAGAAAAAAGTACCGTTGAACCCGATGTCTGATTTTTTGAAAGACAAAGATGGCAATCCTGTTCCGGAAGGAGAAGCCAGAATCACAAAAGGGATTATATTTTCTGTTGATGAACAAAATGGGGTAAAGGCCGTTGCAGAAAATCGTTCGGCAATTACACTGGGTAAATCTGGGGCAAAACTGGAACAAGTCGACAGAATAAACGGCGTTTGGCATATACAAAACAAATTTCCATATGAAATAACCGTTGTTCGTAAAAGAGACATGGTTTTATTAAAAAAACTGGATCGCGAAGAACATACAGGTTTTGAGTTTTATACGGCCAAACATGTTGGTTATAATTGTTTTGGCCCATTTGTGTCCAATGGTAATGGGTATGATTATATAGTTGCAAAATGTAATACAGATCGTGGCCCTTTCTGGGGATATGGAAAAACAATGGATGATGCACGTGCATATTTGTGTTTGAAATTATATGATGAATGTCAAGATGTCATACTTGCTATGTTGTGCAGCAAAACACGAAATAATCAAAAATAAACACTTTGATTTTATCCTGGTATCTGGTAGAATCAAAACGACAACAAACAAAGGAGAAACATAAAATGTTATCGTTGAAAGGAACACAAACAGAAAAAAATTTGTTAATCGCATTTGCTGGGGAATCTCAGGCGCGTAATCGTTATTCTTTCTTTGCATCTGCTGCAAAAAAAGAAGGTTATGAAGCAATTGCAAAAATATTTGAAGAAACAGCAGAACAAGAACGTGAACACGCTTCTCGTTTGTTTAAATATTTAGAAGGAGGGGCTGTTGAAATCACAGCTGCGTTTCCTGCGGGTAAAATTGGAACTACACTTGAAAATTTACAAGCTGCAGCATACGGTGAACACGAAGAAAACACAGATATGTATCCAAAGTTTGCACAAATCGCAGCCCAGGAAGGTTTTACAGCGATTGCAGATGTATTAAAAAACATTGGTTATGCAGAACGTTATCACGAATCTCGTTTTAAAGCATTGGCAGAAGCTATCGAAAATGGAACAATATTCAAATCTGATAAAATTGTAATGTGGCGTTGCACAAACTGTGGAAATTGGCACATTGGAACAGAGGCACCAAAAGTATGTCCAGCATGTTTGCACTCACAGGGCTATTTTATCAGCGAAGGTATTATTACACGTTGTGATACAAACGAAGGTTTCTGTGAATATACAACAAAAGATTAAGTTTAGCGTTTAACTTTCTTTGGTGGTTCTTTCATTTCCAATTCATCCAATATATCATTTAATTTACGAACAGATGAATTTGCACAGCCGCGCCCACGCCACGAGAGAATTTCTTGACCGGTATCTCTGTCTGATATTGCTAGTGTAAAACGCCACCACCAAAAACCATTGAAAACACACCATATAGGTCGTAGTACAGCAGTTTTTTCATCTATAATTACAGAATATTTTATGTTTTTAGGTTGTGAATACCATTCTATATCTGATGGGTTCCTTTCTACAACAGTTGATAATTTGCCAACATGTGTTTTATAACCTCGTTTATTAAATACCTCTTTTAATGATCTTTGCATTGTTTCCCCACCGCGTGGAGTATAAATCACAGCATTTGTATCTAAAGTGTTTGGTTTGTAGTATACACTGTTACAACCACATAATATTAAACACAGTAAAATTGA
>OMQP01000046.1 GCA_900313285.1 uncultured Pseudomonadota bacterium | reverse complement strand
GACTATGAGTAAGCGAAAACGAGCCTTGCGAAGTTTGAGTGCTAACGAATGCCACACAGCAACAGCGAGTGAATCAGCTGCCCCAACCAAAAATTAAACCCGTCATTGGACGGGTTTAATTTTTGGTTTAGAGTGATGAAATGATAATCAACGGTTCGGAACGAAGCATGGGTTTTTACAATATTAACATGTTGACATATTATAGTTTTGTGTTATTTTTGTGACTATAAATACAGAGAAGACCAATGCTAGAATTTTATAAAACAACTAAGAAACCGGATATAAAAAAATTGCTTTTTAATGAAAGCGTTGCTCCATATAATGCTTTTTCGGGAACTCTTGTTTTAACAAATGAATTGCCACAAATTAAGGAATTAAAAAAATATATTTCAAGTGATACAAAAATTCTGACGGTTTCTGGTTCTGGTGAACAACCATTGTTTTTCAAAATGTATGGTGCAAAAAATGTTATCACGTTTGATATTTCTTTTACATCATATTTAGTTACATCATTAAAAATGTCTGCTATACAAATTTTCACAACGAATACAGAATACAATATGTTTTTAGATGATTTATATACAATAAAAACATTAGATGATTTATCTCAAAAAAAGTATTTATCAAAGGCAGTGCAGAATCTGAATGAAGAAAATAAATTTTATATGGAAAAAACAATTCTGTATCAAGATAGACGTGGATTGTTGTATCGTAATAGTTCGTGCAATTTTTATTCTTTGAATCAAAAAGAGTTCGATTTGTTGAGAAAATCACTTAAAACAAATACACCGTTTATTTGGACAGATATTGAAAGATTATACAAAGGAATATATAAAGAAAAATTTGATATTATTTATTATTCTAATATTTTAAGTTTCAAAGAATCATCATCATTTAATAAAATTTTGGAAAACGCGAAACAACATCTAACCTCAACTGGTAAATTTGTTATAACGTTAGAACCGCGCAATCTTGATAAAATACAAAACGCTGTAAAAGATGTCTTTTTAAGGGGTTTTGATGTAAAAATATTACCACAAAAAGAATATTTTCAACAAATGATAGTCCAACCTGTGCGATAAATACAGTTTCAATCCTATTTTATTTTTTTATCTCTTCTATTTCTTGTCCTATTTCGATAAAATCCTGATAGTAATCGGCTCGCGAATTGCACAGGTTGCACAACCAAAAATTCAAAACCATTTACATATCATGTTCAAATTTATGTATTGGGACTGTGTTGTTTTTTGGTACTTTTTTTACAGCTTTTTCAAATACAGATTTTTTATCAAAAGTTAATCCTGTCACTGTTTCTAGCCGGTTAATTAAATTATTAATATCTTGTTCTGTTGTGTTTTCAATATCTTCCTGTTTTATACAACGAGCAAATTCATGCAACACACCATACAACAACATATTTTGAACTTTTTCTGCATTTATATTTATTGGGTATTTTTTATTTGGAATTTTATTATAAAATTCTATGACGCGTTTAGTAAAATCCCAAGGCATCGAACTGGCTGGTGCAAAAGCGACAAAGTCATGATATACATTATCTAATCCCGCCAATTCAAAATCTATTATCGCAATTTTTTCTGTATTTTCATCATACATTATATTTGAAGTTCTTAAATCTTTATGTGTCATAACAATAACTTCATCTGATATATCGGCATTTAAAAGATACTGTTCTGCTTGTTTTAATCTGTCGCTTATATTCTTTGGTAATTTACCATTAAATTTTGCGATGATGTCTTCCGCATTGTTTAATTTACCATTATTCATATTTTTGATAGATTCTTTCGCAGGTTCATATCCATAACTTGAATGCATAGCATTCAAAAATACAGCCATTTGTTTTGCTATATTTATTTTTTGCTCTTCTGACAAAGATGCATACATTTGTTGAGTGAAAACTTTGCCTGGAATAATTGTTTCTTTGATAATTTGCGTATTGCCTAAATCTTTTATTTCTAACAGATTTGGCAATATGACACCTGTATCTGAATTACGCGATTTAATGGTTTCACTTATTTCATATCCACGTGTTTGCCGTTTTAAATAATTAGCCCCAGATCCATGATTGCTGTTTTCTTTTATAACAATTCCCGGCTCTGTATCATCTATATACACAGTTGAATGGGCACCTTTACTTAAAAACATACGCATATAAAAAACCTTTTTATGCAATAAATTATATCATAAAAACGGCATGAAACATACTTTTTAATCAAATATTTTCAAATTACCAAAATTATTATGTGTTGCGTTTGGTATTACAATTATGTCTTTTTCTGGTACCCATTGTTTTGCCAATTCGTACGGCACTGTTCTATCGCGTGCACCAACAAAATGTTTCTGCTCTATTTTAGGTAATGATTTTAAATTCAGTGATTCAGTCAAAGGCGCGTCACCAAAATATTGTGTCCATTTTTCATGGTCTAAAACACCTGCAATGGTTATCCATTTTTCAAATTTTAATGTTGGATTCTGTGTAATCAGTAATCCCGATACCATTGCCCCACCCGAATAACCAATGATAGTTATATTCTTATTCTTTGCGATTTGTTTTATAACCTGGGTTTCAGTATCTATAATCTTTTGTGAAAAACGCCCAGATGTCCAATCAGATTCACTGCAATTTTTATCCATTATGAATTGGCATGGTCGCGCCACATAAACCACATTTTCAAAATTATCTGTGGTTGCTAAATCACGCATAAATGTCCCATGTGGCGTTGGATTATTCGTTGGCTGTCCATACGCATCAAAAGCGTTTCCATCACCTTCGATATAAATATGAATATGATTATTTTTTGTATTGTTTATTTTTTGCCATGTTGCGATTTCATAATTTTCAGTTTTGATTGGCACATATGTAAAATCAGATGGAGGAACCCACCCTGCTCCAGCACATCCAGATAAAAACAACAACAATATTATTTTCTTCATATGCATATATTTACATTTTTATAAAAAAAGTTCAACAAATCTGGAAAAGAATTTTTTTTGTGTTATAATCGCCAGCGTCTAAACAACAAAGAGGAATACTATCATGAAAATTAAACCATTTATGGGTGTCAGACCACCAAAGGAATTAGCCAGCGAAGTCGCTTCGCGTCCATATGACGTTTTGAATTCAGTAGAAGCAAAAAATGAGGCCGGTGAAAAATCTTTATTACACATTATTAAACCAGAAATCGATTTTGATCCAATTGCTGATGAACACGAACAAAAAACTTATGATAAAGCAGTTGAAAATTTCAAACTCTGGCAAGAACGTGGCTGGTTAAAACAAGATTCAAAAGAAATGTATTACATATACGCACAAACTATGGATGGTCGCACACAATATGGTTTAGTTGCAGCAGCTAACGTTGAAGATTATATGACTGGTAAAATTAAAAAACATGAATTAACACGCAAAGACAAAGAAGATGATCGTATGATTCATGTCCGTATTCAAAATGCAAATTTGGAACCTGTATTTTTTGCATATCCTGATATAGATGAAATGAATAAACTGGTTGCAGATTGGATTGCAAATCATGAACCAGAATATGATTTTGTTGCCGAAGACGGATTCGGTCATACTTTCTGGAAAATCGATGACGATAACACAAATAATCGTATTACGGAAATATTCGCAAATGTTCCTGCGTTCTATGTTGCTGACGGTCATCACAGAACTGCCGCTGCTGCAAGAGTTGGTGCAGAAAAACGCGAACAAAATCCAAATCACACAGGTAACGAAGAATATAATTATTTTCTGGCTGTGATATTCCCAGAAAGTCAACTAAAAGTTATAGATTATAATCGTGTTGTTAAAGATTTAAATGGTTTATCAGAATCTGAATTTTTGGCAAAATTAAACGAATCTTTTGATGTTGTTGAAATGGGAACAGAAATTTATCATCCAAATAAATTACATAATTTTGCAATGTATCTGGGTGGAAAATGGTATTCATTAACAGCAAAATCTGGTACATATAACGACAACGATCCTATCGGCGTTTTAGATGTAACGGTTTTATCTAATTTAGTATTTGATAAAATATTAAATCTTGGGGATTTACGCACATCAAAACGCATAGATTTCGTTGGTGGAATTCGCGGCCTTGGTGAATTACAAAAACGCGTAGACAGTGGAGAAATGGCTGTTGCGTTTGCATTGTTCCCTGTGACGATGCGTCAAATCATAGATATCGCAGATACAGGCAACATCATGCCACCAAAGACAACTTGGTTTGAACCAAAATTGCGCAGTGGTTTGGTAATTCACAAATTATCATAAAAAGATAAAGTAAAAAAATGGGGCCGATGCCCCATTTTTTATTTTCCAGATAATTCTTTATCTATGTCTGCAATACGCTGCTGTTTTTGTTTTATTTGTTCAAGCATATTGCTTATTTGATCATCATAAGAAACAGATTGTGCGGCTTCTAAATCAGCAACCTGTTGTTCAAGCCCAGGACGTTTTTCTTCCAAGTTTTTCAACTCCTTCAACTTATCTGCTAATTTTACATCACCAGATTCATGCATCTTGTTAGACATTCTGCGTGCTTCATCTATCTTATTATTCAAATCTTGCAATTCTTTTTTCTTTTGTTCCAACTTCTTAGCATTACTTTCGTTCGTAGATTTTGCAGATTTTGTTAAATCTATTTCTGCACAATCCATATTGCCAGTCAATATCAAAGCACCACACCAACAAGAACCCGCTTTATATGTACCATGCTTAGCAGCACATTCTTCTTCTGCCTTCTCTTGTTTTTTAAGTTTCTTTGTCAGATTTTCTTCTTGTTTTTGCACTTTCTGCAATTCTTTTTGTTGACTGCGAACTTTTTCAGCATACGCAATTGACGCATCCAGATCATCAAGATTGTAGTTATCTTCTGTGTCAATATATGCACGAATCAGCTGTTCCTGTTGTTCCAAAGCGTCTATTTTAGCTTTTGTTTTTTCAGAACTCTTTGTCGCATCAGCCGCTATTTCTGCAGCATTTTTTTCAACAACGTTTTTAGCAGCAGCCAATGCTTCTTCACGTGTTGGTTGTGGAATTTGTGCTTGAATCTGTACATTCTTAGCATCGACAGCTTGCACATTTATTCCTG
>OMQP01000036.1 GCA_900313285.1 uncultured Pseudomonadota bacterium | reverse complement strand
CTGAAGATGAAGATAAACTGGCAGAAACAGTTAAAACTATAAATAGTATTTTGAAAAAGATGGAGGCATTAAATGCGTAAGTTTTTATTTTGTATTTTATCTGTGTTGATGTTTTTACCGAACGCAAATGCTTTGGATTTGTCGTTAAATGACGCAATTGAAAAAATTGTTGCCGAATCTAATGATTTAAAAACAGCAGAAGCAAATGTAAAGAAAGCAAAGGCACAATTAAGCGCAGTTAATGCAAATCGTTGGATGTCAATAGATGGAACTGTGTCTTATATGAATTTAGTAGATCCAACGCGTCCAACAGATTCCCAGGGGGTAAGAATTCCATCTGATATTGGTGCGATTTTAGGTAATGTTTTACCTATCAGTGAAATACCAGATAATATTTTTTCTGCGGGTGTTCAAATTACACAACCGATTTACACTTTTGGAAAAATAGGAAATGCTGTTGATGCGGTGCATGATGCAATAGATATATCGCAATCCGCAAAAGAATTAACAAAACGCGAAGTTAAATATGCGGCAGCAAATCTTTATTGGACAGCAAAAATGACAGATGAAATTGTCGCTGCCAGTGAAAAAAATCTAAATAATGCACGTGCGGCGCGTAAAAAATTGACTGCGGCAGGGCGTGCAAATCGCAGCAATTTAATCAAAATAGAATCTGATATTGCAGCAAAAGAAATTGATTTGTCCGATGCAGAATTTAATCGTGATACTGCATACAGAATGTTAAAAATTATGGCTGGTATAGATGAAACAGAAGATGTTGTTTTAATAGATGAATTTCCAAATAAATTTGAACCATTGGAAGCAACCGAATTAAAATCAAATCCGGAATGGGATATTTATCAAAAACAAATAAAAATGTATGAATCAAATGCTTCATCTAAACGTTCGGGAATGTTACCTACGTTGGCAGCAGTTGGTTCGTATTCTTATTATTCAATGGGTACAGACGTTGGAAACATGTTTGACAGAAAGGGCGATCAGGCAGCATATTGGGGATTGGCGTTAAAAGTGCCTTTGTTTAACGGTGGTATTCATTCTGCAAATGCAACGATTGAAGCCATGAATGCAGAAGCAGCGCGTCAAGATTTGGATAAATCTAAAAAATTAAAAACCGAAGAATATAACACCGCCGTAAAAAAATACAAACATCTTTGCGATAATTTGGGTAAATTAAATGAAGCACATAATCTTGCCCAGAAAGCATATGATGTTTCTGTAAATCGTTTTGCAGCAGGGCAAACATCTGCGATTGAATTATCAGACGTATCTGGTGCGTTATATCATATGGATATGGCTGTTTTAAATGCTAAATATAATATTGTAATGGCAAAAGAATCTGTGAAAAAATTGGGTGAATAAGATGACAAAAACAGAAAGAATAGAAAATTTTATTAAAAAATTAAAAACACGTAAATCAAAGAATATTATTTATACTCTGGTTATTACTGTTGTTGTCGCAGTATTTGGTTTCAGGTTTTATGCTGTTGAACAAGAAAATAATTTTGATGTATTTAATATCGTGCGTCAAAATATGGAAAACGGTTTTCCTGTAGATGTTTTAGTAATGCAAAAAACAGATGGAATTTTACTGGAACCTTTGACAATCAAAAACAATTATGCATATGTGTCTGGTGCACGCGTTCATGATTTTAAACCAGGGCAAACTGTTGGTGATTGTAAAATTATTTCAGTATCACATAAAATAGATTTAGATACAGGTATGCATGTTATCAGAACCAGTAAATGCATGGATGGTTTGCAATATGCAGAAAGCAAAAAAAATGGTTTTTATGTCCCTGTGTCTGCTATTCATGGTAATAATGTGTACGTTGTTGAAAATGGTATTGCAAAAATTCGTGAAATAGTTATTGAAAATCAAGATGCACAAAATGCGCTTATAAAATCAGGTTTAAGTGCTGGGGATATTGTAATTTTATCCAATGTGCAACAAGATGAAAAAATTAAAATTGCGGAATAAATAAAGCGAGGAAAACAAAATGTTAAAATTCTTTATTCGTAAACCTGTTACAACAATTATGTTTGTTTTATTCTTTGTGATATTGGGTGTTGTGTCTTTTCCAAAAATGAATATAGAAAGAACACCATCTGTTGATTTCCCATATGTCACAGCAACCTTTATTTATCCCGGTGCCTCCAGTGAAGAAATAGAAACCCAGGTTGTGAAAAAAGCAGAAAACGCAATGTCAGAAGTTGCGGGTGTTAAAAAAATTACATCGCAAATTTATGAAAATATGGCTTACGTTATTTCTGAATTTAATTTAGGGGTAAATGTTGATGATAAAGCAAATGAAGTAAAAGCAAAAATAGATGGTTTGGCTAATGAATTCCCAGATGATTTGAAACAACCGGTCATAGCAAAATTAAACCCATTACAAACACCTGTTTTAGATATCGTTATCCGTGGTGGTAATCCGCGAGATATTGAAAAATATGTGACGGATAATTTATCAAATAAAATTACTGCGGTAAAAGGTGTTGCGTCTGTTAATACTTTTGGTGGTTTACAACGTGCAGTTCGTATTGCTATGGATCCTGATTTAATGGCTGCGTATGGTGTGACAATAACGGATATTGTTTCTGCAATAGCAACGCATAATTTAAATGTTCCAGGTGGAAAAATAGAAACAACGATGAATTCTGAAAATGTTCGTTTTGTCGGTGAATTTAAAAATGTAGCAGAAATTTCAAATTTAGAAATAACAACAGTCGAAGGTGAAACTTTCAAATTATCCGATGTAGCAACAGTCAGTGATGCAGCGCGAGACATGGAAAAGGGCGCAATACACAATGGGGAAAATGTTGTTATTATGTCTGTTGTTAAAGCATCAGATGGTAATGCAATTAAAATTTCAAAAGCATTGCGTAAAAAAATGCCAGAATTACAATCTGAATTACAAACCACGTTTAAAGATGCAACTATGGAAATTGTGTCTGATTCATCAACTCATGTGTCAGAAGATACTCGTAACACGATTTATGGTATTATTCTTGGTGTTATATTTACAATTATAGTTTTGCTGGGCTTTACTCGCAATTGGCGTTCAACGGTTATTGCGGGTGTTGTGATTCCTGCATCATTATTAGCTGGATTCTTTTTAATGAATGGCAGTGGTTTTACAATTAATACTATGACACTTTTAGCATATGCGACAGCATTGGGTACATTAGTGTCAAACGCAATTATTTTGATTGAATCTGCATTAAGCGAATTACGTGCCGGTAAAACACCAGAGGTTGCCGCAGAAGAAGGAACTCGTAAAGTTGCAATACCAGTATTAGCAGGTGTTGGAACCAATGTTGTTGTGTTTTTGCCACTGGCATTTATGGGCGGAATTGTCGGCCAATTCATGTTGCAATTTGGTATGACTGTTGTGTATTTAACTTTATTATCATTGTTGTTTTCGTTTACTTTGACACCAATGATGATTGCAAAATTATTAAGATTGCCTGCACATAAACAAACAAAGCAAGAAGTAAAAGAATTAAAAGAACATAATGATAAGTCGCGTTTGCATACTTGGTATGAATACCAATTAAAACATCCGTTTATAGTTGTGTTCGGGGCAATATTTGTTTTGATAATGTCTGCGCAGTTAATGGGTTTTGTTGGAAATGAATTTTCACCATCAACAGATGCAAATGAAATTACAATCACTGCGCGTGCACCAATGGGCAGTGTGTATTCAAAAACAGAATCGATTGCAAAAGAAATTGAACAACGTGTTTCTAAATTCAAAGAAGTAGAATCAACGACAATAAAAATAGGTGACAAAGGTTTACAAAATATCAGTGTAAAAGTGTCTTTGGTTGATATCAAAAAACGTGGGATTTCCGATAAAAAATTAGCACAAAAAATGTTACCTGAATTGTCTAATATAAAAGATGCAGAAATTCAAATTCGTGCCGGTGAAAATATCAGTGGTTCTGGTTTTAATTCCGATATGGTTTTAAATGTTTATGGAGATGACGATGCAAAACGTAATGCATATGCAAATCAAATCGTAAAAATCGTAAATAATATAGATGCAGTGCAAAGTGCAGTATTGGCACAACAAATACCAAATAATGAAATTCGTTTTGTGCCAGATGATGAAAAAATGAATTTCTGGGGTGTTAAAAATGCCAATGCAGGTTCTACTTTACGTACAGCATTATTTGGAAATGATAATTATAAATATAAAGAAAAAGGTGACGAATACCCAATGATTTTAGAATTTGATAAACAATTCAAAAAACAATCTATGTTTGAAAGTGTTTATGTGAATTCTCACAAAGGTATGGTGGCGCTTTCTCAATTGGGTAATATAGAAAGTGTTCCTGCGACATCAGATATCTTTCGTATCAATAAAAATCGTATTACAGAAATAGATATAAATATTGGTAAATCTACGATTGGTCCTGTCCAGGCAGAAATACAACGTGAATTAGATAAAATAGATTGGGAACCAGGATACAGTGCATCTTTTGCCGGAATGTCTGAAATCCAAGATGAATCGACCAGTGAAATCGCACAAGCGTTTTTATTAGCAACGATACTGACGTTTATGTTATTGGCTGCAATTATGAATTCTTTGATACATCCGTTTACAATTGCAACATCTATTATTACGAGTTTTGCAGGTGTGTTCATATTGTTGTTTTTATCCGGTGCATCCATGAATGTTGGTGCTATGTTGGCATTTATTATGTTGGTTGGTTTAGTGGTTAATAACAATATTTTGGTATTGGAACCCACGGTTGTGCGTGTACAAAACGGAGAAGACGCTAAAACTGTTTTGTGGGCAGAATTGATGGATAAAAAACGTATGATTTGGATGACAACAATAGCGGTTGTTGCAGGTATGATACCACAACTTTGGTCAAATGATGGTTTGAAAGTGGCAATGGGTGCAGTAATGATTGGCGGTATGTGTGCATCATTAGTGTGGACATTTACGTTGACGCCTGCTATGTTTACTCTGATGGAGAAATTGCGCAAAAAAGTGTACGGAATCAAATAATGATTGACAAAAATAATTTTTTGTGCAACAATATGTTTGTTTAAAAAGGTGAAATATGAAAAATGATAAAATAGTTTCTGAAATTAAAACTGCTGGTGTGGCACTTGTGGCATCTGCAACGATGTTTTCATGTGGTAATAAACAATTATCGGAAAACCAGATGCAAACCGTTCATCACAAGGCAGACAGTGCTGTTGCTGTGTGTCCTGAATATAGAGTAGCGTCAAATTTGTTTGATTTATGTGAATCAAAAATACAAAAGTACCGTGATGCAAACAAACAGCTTATAAAAGCGCACGCAAGAAATTATATAAAAAATAATATAACAGATATAGCTTTGGCTAAATTTATGTTGGAATCTCTTGGTAACGATAAATTATTATTCGCATTAGATACCGATAGTTGTGAAAACGAAGGTGTTTCTGTTGAACAGTTAATCACTATGCGTTCTGTTCGTCGTAACCAAAGATGGTTTAATGATATGATGTTGTATTTATCTGATAAATATAACGAAAAACAATTGTTAAACAGTGAATTTTTTACAGTCGTTAATAATTCTGGTTTGAAATCGGCTTTCGAACGTAATACGCAACAAATTGAAATGTTGCAATCAAACGCAGAATTTGCCGCAGGACGCAAAAAAGTTATTTACGATGGTTTAGTGCAACAATATACAGAATCAGCAAAAAAACAAAGATAAAGATATGTTAAAGAAAGTAGATGTAGTAGTTTTTGATTTTGATGGCACATTGTCAGCAAGTGATTCGAACTTTGAATTTTATAAATATTGTTTTAAACATTCAATTCGACCATGGTTATTTTTACCTTTGTCTTTAGTGTGTTTGATAAATGCAGTATTTGATTATAAAAGCATGTGGTGGCGTGAAAAAGTCAGATTGTTTATGACACCAAAAATGGTTCGTGATTTTTCACAAGAGGTTGTAAAATTACATAAACTAAATCGATTTGGTTGGTCTAAATCTCAGGTAGCCAAAGAACGCAAGAATGGTAATATCGTCATTTTAATATCTGCCAGCCCAGATTATTTAATACCTCAGTTGGTTGATGATATGAAATTTGATGTGGTTTTATGTTCTCAAATGGACAAAGACAAACCATACAAATATAAATTTATGTGTTGGGGAAAAAACAAAATTATTGCGTTGGATAATTGGGCAAAAGAAAACAAAGTTATACCGAATGTAGTTCGCGCATATTCAGATAGTAAAAGAAGCGATATGCCAATAATGGAAATAGCAAAAGAACAGGTCTGGATAGATAAAAAAACAGGTCTAAGAAAATCATAAAAACACCGGCAAATGCCGGTGTTTTTCTTTAATCTTCACCGAAATCCATATCGCGTAATTTTTCAGCCCTTGGCGTGATTTTTGAAATGGATGTTTGTAAATCTGCCATATCCTTTTGTGCCAATGCAAAATGTTGATCAACTTTGGATGCACGTTCGTCAAGACGTGAAAGGTCTGTTAACAACATGTCCAACTCTTTTTTGATTTTTGTTGCGACACGTTTAATTTTTATATCTGATAATACTGCACGGATTGTGTTTAATGTTGCCCATAATGTCGCCGGTGATACTATAAATACTTTCTTGTGTGCAGCATATTCTATGGTGTTTGGAAATTCGCGGTGTAATTCTTCAAATATAGATTCTGACGCAATAAACATCATTGCGCTTTCTGCTGTAGTTCCAGCGATAATATACTTTTCAGCAATCGCATCTATATGTTTGCGAACGTCCAATTCAAATTGTTTCTTTATTGCCATATCGTTTTTATTTTCGAGAATACGATTATAACTTTCTAATGGGAATTTGCTGTCGATTATCATATCCCCTGGTGGATATGGTAAACGTATAATACAATCTGGACGAACACCTGTTGATAATACTTTTTGAAAATCATAACTTTCTGGTGGCATAATATCGCGAACCAGGTCTTCCAATTGTCTTTC
>OMQP01000039.1 GCA_900313285.1 uncultured Pseudomonadota bacterium | reverse complement strand
GGTCGTGTTCCACTGAAAGATATTGAATTTTTGTTGAATGTTTCATTTGAATTGACCAAAACAAAAAATAAGAATAAAATCATAAAAAACAAAAGGAAATAAAATGACTATGATTTATTGCCGTGAATGTGGTGCAAAACATTCTGATAAAGCAAAAGCATGTCCAAAATGCGGTTATGTAGAATATGATATAACAAAATCTACAGTTGTATATTTATTGTTGTTATGGTTTTTGGGAATGGTTGGTGCGCATCGTTTCTATGCAGGAAAAACAGGTTCAGGTGTTGTAATGTTGATTTTAACATGTACAATTTTTGGTATGTTGATAACAAGTATTTGGTGGTTGGTTGATTTAATTTATGCAATATGTAATTTAGGGAATCCGGAAAACATATTTGCAAAAAGATAATAATAAAAAACCGCCAAAATGGCGGTTTTTTTATTTGTCTGTCTTTTCTTCGTTCGATTTAAATTGCATATCGTATAACATTTTATATGCACCACATTCAATTTTTAATAAATCATCATGTGTTCCTGTTTCAACGATCTGTCCATCGTTCACCACGACAATCGTGGTTGCGTTACGAATAGTTGATAATCTGTGTGCGATAACAAATACGGTTTTATCATGCATCAGATTTTCAATAGCTTTTTGTACAACTGCTTCTGATTTATTATCTAATGCAGATGTCGCTTCATCTAAAACCAATATAGGTGCATTTTTCAAAAATGCACGTGCAATAGCAACACGCTGACGTTGGCCACCAGATAATGTTATTCCGCGTTCACCAATCTTGGTGTCCAGACCATGTTTTAATGTGCTTAAAAATTCGTCAAGATAAGCCAATTTGATTGCGCGTTTAACTTCTTCTTCGCTGGCATTTTCATCGCCTAACATGATGTTTTCACGAATAGTTCCTTCAAACAAGAAATTGTCTTGGAAAACTACCGCAATATTTTGACGTAATGATTTCAATGTAAAATCACGTATATCTGTACCGTCAACAGTAATAGAACCATTGGTTATATCATAAAAACGTGGCAATAAATTTACTAATGTTGTTTTTCCCCCTCCAGAATTACCGACGATAGCGATTGTTTCACCCTGGTTAACAGTTAAATTTATATCTTTTAATACCGGCACATCTGGCAGATAATTAAAGGACACATCATTGAATTTAATCTGTTTATGTGTTTTAGGCATTTCTATCGCATTTTTAGAATCTTGAATTTTTGGTTGCAAATCTAATATATCAAAAACCTGTTCGATTGCCCAAAATGAACGCAACAGTGCATTATAATCGCCACTTAACGCTTTGATTGGTGTATATAACAATATTAATGATGTTAAAAATGATACAAAACCACCAGTTGTTAAATGACCATGTGAAATCAAATATGAACCAAACCACAATGCTAACGCAATTCCAAAAGACAAAACAATGTGGATAACAGGTGTTAACCATTGTGTTCTTTTGAATAATTTCATACCTAAATTAAATGTTTCATGCAATACATCTAAATATCTTTTGTTTTGGTATGATTCCAAATTATATGAAATAATTGTTTTGTTCCCTGCATATGTTTCATTGTATTTTGTTGTCAGATAGGCGCCAACTTCCATTGAACGATTTAATACAGGTGTCACACGCTTTTTCAAAGATAACATCGGTAAAAAAGCACATAATAATATAGTTACGCAAACCAATGCCAATTGCCAGGAATTATAGAACAAGACAAATATCAAAGAAATAGATGTAAAGAATTTTTGAACAACAGATTTTACATTGCTTAATAATCCAGCACATGCAGTATCAGCATTACCACTGAATTTAACCAGAATATCACCAGAATTTTTGGATGTGAAAAATTCAGTTTCAAATGTTAAAAGTTTTTTAAATAAATCTGCTTTTAATAAATTAGTGATTTTTCCACCAACCCATGTATTCAAATATCCAACAGTATATGTTAATGCCCCCTGGATAGATGTAAATCCAACGATTACCACAGGTAATAACCATGCAGGAAACAATGGATTTTCCGTCATTATACCATCTGTAAATGGTTTAATTGCCCATGCAATTACCGCATCCAACATACCAACAGGAATAGCCAACAACACTGTTAACAGTGCGCGTACCCAAAATGGTTTTATATACGGCCACATGCGTTTGTAATTTTTAATGAACATATTTTCAGATATTTTTTGCATTTCTTTCACCCATAACTTGTTCAGGGCAAAGATTACATAATTTCCCATCGTTTGTCAATATTTGTATTTTTAATGAAAAAAATATTTTTTAAGATTTTATCCTTGATTTTCTGAATCTTTTTTTCCAAAATGCACCCGGTTTAATAACAGTATTAAAGGAGAAACCATGGCTAATAAATGGGTTTATACATTTGGAAATGGTGCCGCAGAAGGCCGTGCAGATATGCGTAATCTGTTGGGCGGAAAAGGTGCTAATTTGGCAGAAATGAATTTGGTTGGATTGCCAGTGCCTGCTGGGTTTACAGTCACAACTGATGTTTGTACATATTATTATGAAAATGGTCAAACATATCCTTCCGATTTGATGGATCAAGTAAAGGCTGGTATTGCACATATTGAATCTATTATGGGCAAAAAATTCGCAGATAACGAAAATCCATTATTAGTATCTGTACGTTCTGGGGCACGTGTTTCTATGCCTGGGATGATGGATACAGTATTGAATTTGGGTTTAAATGACGAAACAGTGAAAGCATTGGCAAAATCTGCAAACAATGAAAGATTTGCATATGATTCATATCGTCGTTTCATCATGATGTTCAGTGACGTTGTGTTAGGTGCAGATATTGATTTGTTCGAACATACATTGGAACGCATGAAAGAAGACAAAGGATACAAAGTCGATACAGAATTAACAGCCGAAGATTTGAAAGATTTGGTTGAAAAATTCAAAGAAATTGGTGTTAAAATTGGCAAAGTTTTCCCACAAGATCCATGGGAACAGTTGAAATTGGGTATCGGTGCAGTGTTTGGTTCTTGGATGTCCAAAAAGGCAATCACATATCGTAAATTGAATAATATTCCTGGCGATTGGGGTACAGCAGTTAATGTTCAAGCCATGGTATTTGGAAATTCAGGTGATGATTCTGCAACGGGTGTATGTTTTTCACGTGACCCAGCAACAGGTGAAAATAAATTCTATGGTGAATATTTGATTAATGCCCAGGGTGAAGACGTTGTGGCTGGTATCCGTACACCACAGCCAATGGCAAAAGATGATTCTGGCCGTACATCATTGGAAGAAGCAATGCCAGAAGTTTACGCACAATTGGTTGATGTTCGCAACAAATTGGAACAACACTATAAAGACATGCAGGATATGGAATTCACAATTGAACATAAAAAATTGTGGATGTTACAGTGCCGTAACGGTAAAAGAACAGCAGCTGCAGCAGTCCGCATGGCTGTAGAAATGGTTGAAGAAGGTTTATTGACCAAAGAAGAAGCAATATTGCGTGTTGGTGCAGACCAATTAAATCATTTGTTGCATCCAATGTTGGATCCAAAAGCAGACAAAAAAGTTATTGCGACTGGATTGCCAGCATCCCCAGGGGCCGCTGTTGGTCAGGCAGTATTTAATGCCGAAGATGCTGAAAGCTGGAAAAAAGAAGGCAAAAAAGTTATGCTTATCCGCGTTGAAACATCCCCAGAAGATATTGCGGGTATGAACGCAGCCCAGGGTGTTATTACTGCACGTGGTGGTATGACATCACATGCCGCAGTGGTTGCACGTGGTATGGGAACACCATGCGTATCTGGATCACCAGACATCAAAATTGATTATGAAACAAAAACAATGAAAACAACATCTGGCGCAGTTATCCACGAAGGTGATTGGGTTTCTATCGATGGTGCCAAAGGTCAAATTATCGAAGGTGCAATTCCAACAGTATCCGTTGAATTGACTGGTAATTTTGGTACTTTGATGAAATGGGTTGATGAAATCAAATCTTTGACAGTGAAAGCAAACGCAGAAACACCAAAAGACGCAAAACAAGCACGTGATTTTGGTGCCGAAGGTATCGGTTTGGCACGTACAGAACATATGTTCTTTGATCCATCCCGTATACAAGATATGCGTGAAATGATTTTGGCTGATGATGAAGCCGGTCGTCGTGCTGCGCTGGACAAATTATTGCCATATCAAAAAGCGGACTTTATCGAATTGTTCAAAATCATGGATGGTTTGCCAGTTACAATTCGTTTAATTGACCCACCTTTACATGAATTCTTACCACATACAGATGCTGATATCGCAGAATTAGCAAAACACATTGGTAAATCTGTTGAATTCGTAAAGGCACGCAGTGAAGCATTGAAAGAACAAAATCCAATGTTGGGACATCGTGGATGCCGTTTGGCAATTACATATCCTGAAATCTGTGAAATGCAAACACGCGCAATTTTGTCTGCTGCAATTGAATGCAAAAAAGCAGGTGTTCGTGTATTCCCAGAAATCGAAGTTCCTTTGGTCGGTTCTAAAAAAGAAGTTGATATCGTTAAATCAGTTATCGACGCAACCGCATCTGCGTTATTTGCAGAAACAGGCGACAGCGTTGAATACAAAGTTGGTTCAATGATTGAATTGCCACGTGCTGCATTGTTGGCAAATGAAATCGCTGAAAGTTGTGAATTCTTTGAATTTGGAACAAACGATTTGACACAAACAACATTGGGTATGTCCCGTGACGATACAGGTAAAATTTTGGATGAATATCGTGCACGTGGTGTCTATGTCGCAGATCCATTTGCATCCGTTGATCAATTGGGTGTTGGGCTTTTGATTAAAGACGCTGTTGCAAAAGCACGCAGCACCAAAGGCGAAGAAATTCACTTGGGTGTATGTGGTGAACACGGTGGTGATCCAGAATCTGTTGAATTCTTCCATCGTGTTGGATTTAATTCTGTATCTTGTTCACCATTCCGTGTGCCAATCGCACGTTTGGCTGCAGCACAAGCAGCGGTTAAATACCCACGCAAGAAATAATATTTTGCAAATAAAAACCCCGGATTTCCGGGGTTTTTTATTTTTTTGTGTTTTATGTTTTTTTCGCTTGCGTCAAAATGGTGATTTATGATAAAATAGTCTCATAGAGAAATCTAATAAACACAAAACCTATAAAAAGGAAGGGAAACATGAAGAAAATTTTCTTAACATCGGGACTTGTTTTATGCATGGCATGTCCTGCGTTCGCTACAGATATTACTGGTACAGGTAATAACGGTAATGAGTGCGTACAAAGTATTTTGGGCGTTGATTCTGGTACCGCAAGCATTGAAGCTAAATGGGAAGCAGATTCTTATGACGTTATCTATCAACCTGGCGATCATGCTGCAACTGGTACAGAAGCTGTTGAATATGACAATGGTGTAACATACGATAGTAAGTACACAGTTTTGGCACCATCTGCTTTGACTACACCTATGACTGCTGCAGATGGTTATCACTTTACAACATGGAACGATGGTACTGCAGATCGTGCTACTGGTTATGAATACGATCCTTATCAAACAGCCGGCAATTTGACATTGACAGCACAATGGGCGGCCAATGAAACAACAGTTAAATACGCTTGTGGTACAGGTATAAGTGGTACAGCACCAGCTGATGGTACTGCAACATATGGTGCAAATTTTGTATTTGCTGAATTACCTGCATCGGGCGGATGTGCAAAAACAGGTTACACATTCAATGGTTGGTCATGTACAAATTTATCAGGTACCCAGACAGCAGGTGGCGCTGGGGCAACATGGGAATATACAGGTGCACATGAAGGCGAAATCACATGTACAGCAGTATTTG
>OMQP01000032.1 GCA_900313285.1 uncultured Pseudomonadota bacterium | reverse complement strand
GCTTCGGCTACAACAACAGTCACAAATGCAGTCATTCCCGGCATCAGTTTCAAATCACTGTTATCAACATCTATCACAACAGTATAAACAACCACGTTTGATACATTTGTTGGGGACAATCTTATCTGCTGAATATTTCCTTTGAATGTCATATTTGGATATGCATCAACAGTGAAAGTCACTGGCAAACCTTCTTTTAACATACCTATATCAGCTTCGGATACAGCTGTTTCAATTTGCATCTTTGATAAATCTTCGGCAATTTCGAATAAATCCGGTGTTTGGAAAGATGCTGCAACGGTTTGTCCTTTGTCTACTTTACGTGAAATCACAGTTCCATCAACCGGTGATGTAATCGTTGCATAACCCAGATTTGTTTCTGCGCGTTCATATGAATATTGCGCTTTGTTAACTGCTTGAATTGCCTGGTCATATATTGTTTGTGATTTTTCCATTTCTGCACGTGAAATAAAACCATCTTTGTATAAACTTTGATTTCTTTCGTATTCACTTTGTGCATATTTTAATTCTGCACGCGCCGAATCAAGCGATGCCTTGGCTTCATCTACGGTTGATTGCAAAACAGACGGTTCTATTTTTAATAATACATCCCCCTTTTTAACATGCGAATTATAATCAACAAAAATGTCTTCAATTGTCCCTGAAACCTGGGAACCAACGTTTATAGTATTTACTGGTTGAATTTCACCACTGGCGGTAACGGTTTGAACTATATCTCCACGTGTAATATCGACTGTTATATATCCTTTCTTTTTATATGATGCAAAAGGACACAACCACCAACAAAGCAGGGCGCAAATTATAACAATAATAATAACCCACCATTTATTTCGCCAAATCCATCCAAAAAATCTTTTTATAAAAGATATTTTTTCGTTTTCCATTATTTATCGTCCTTTAAACCAGATTTAATATCACCTATGGCTAATGCAACTGCTGCACGTTTAATAAACAAATCATATTTCGCAGAATTATTTTGTTTTTGTGCATCTGCCAATTCAGATTGTGCAGATTGCCAATCTAACATTGTTGCGCGTCCAACCTTGTACATACCGGCCATAACGCGTTCACTTTCTGTTGCAGATTTAAGTAATGATTCACTTTGTTTCAAAACAGTACGCGCCGTTTTATAATTTTGATACGCAGTAAAAACATCCATCATCGCATTGTTTGATATGTTTTCTTCGTTATATTTTATGCTTTCGTAATCAGAACTTGCAGAACGCGCATTATAATAATTTAAAAAACCAGTAAATATAGGTGTCGACAAAGACACACCAAATGTTCCATGTGTTTTCAATGTCATATGTTCAAACATTCCACCAACTGTTTTATCTGTTGTTTGAATTCCACCATTAACAGAAATAGATGGCAAATTTTTCAAAAAAGCACTGTTTCGACGATGCCATGCCGCATTAGTTTGCGATTTTGCTTTCAATAAATCCGGTCTTTTTTCACGTGCAATATTTATAAGTTTATCTATATTTTCACTTTCTGTATCACCACCGAAACTGGCAGGCATATCTTTAATTTTTATATCTTCACTGGCAGAAAAAGAAAGGGCATTTAACAAAGTTCCTTTGGCAATTTCACGATTGTTTTTTGCACGCTCTAATGTCAGTTGAGATGATGCTAGATTTGTATCAGCCTGGTATACATCTGCTTTTGCAACTGCACCCGCTTTAAATTTTTTATCGGCGGTATCTTTTGCTGTTTGTGCAACTTTCAATGACGATCGTGCAGATTTAACATCTGCATCCATATTTAACAATGTATAATACGCGCCAATAACAGAATAAATAAAATTTTGAATTGTTTCATCATAATCAAAACCTGCCGCACGATATGTGGCCAATGTTTGTGCAAAATCAGATTCACGTTTACCAAAATCAAAAATTAAATATGAAGCCGATAAAGACGCCGTATACGTCCAATCGTCATGATCTGTATGCGAACGATTTGCACCAGCATTTCCTGAAACAGTTGGCAAATAGTATGAATGCGCCGCATTTTTAGTAAAACGTGCAGATTGTAATGTTGCGTATGCCGATGCGGTCCGTGGATTACGACAAAGCCCCATATTTACAACCTCTGCCAGTGTCATTTCTGTATTTGGTACATGGCGAATTGTCGCACAATCTTCATCGGCGACTGCGTATAATGGAACACAAATAAAGAATAAAATTATTTTCTTCATATTATATAAAAGATAACTAATTTTTTGATTCAAACATATCGGAACGAATTCATTGAAAACCCATGCATTTTTATGTTGAAATGTATTTATTTTTTGCCTAAGATAGCCATACGTGAAGGCCAGGTGGCAGAGTGGTTATGCAGAGGACTGCAAATCCTTGGATGCCGGTTCGATTCCGACCCTGGCCTCCAAATGAATAAAATGATAAATCAAATTACTCTTACCAATTTTCGAAATCATACCTGTTCCAGAATTAAAATAAATGGGGCACAAAACATTATCATCACAGGTTCAAATGGCGCAGGAAAAACAGCCATACTTGAAGCAATTTCACTTTTGTCCGGGGAACGCGGATTACGTGGTGTTGATATTCAAATGTTGCCTTGTTTTAATGGTGATGGTAGTTTTTCGGTTTTTGCAACAACAGACGATGAAAGTGATATATGCGTATTTTTAAACAGTGGGGATTCTAATCGTCATGCAAAAATAGATAACGAAAATGCGGCTTTATCTGAATTGGCTAAAAAATTGCGCATTGTTTGGTTAACCCCAAAAGAAGACAGAATTTTTATCGACAGTGCATCTGAAAGACGTGCTTTTTTCGATCATCTGGCGGCCAGTTTTGAACCATCGCACATTGGACGCACATCACGTCTTAATAAATTATTATCTGAACGTGGCGGTGCAATAAAAAATGGTGCAGACAATAATTGGTTGGACGCAATAGACAAACAAATTGCTGCAACATCTGTATCTATTGCTGCTGGGCGTATACGATATGCCGGTGAATTGAATTATTTCTTTGAAAACGGTGCGGTATCAGTTGATGGATTTGTTGAACGATTATTAATTGAAAATAATGATGCAATCGCTGAACAAAAATATTTTGAATACTTGCAAAACAACCGTGAATTGACTGGGGATAAAATGATAATAGACGGGGTTCACAAATCTGATTTTGGTGTATTTAATAAACAATTATCTTTACCTGCGGCGATTACATCCACAGGACAACAAAAATCTATTTTAATCGATTTAATATTGGCACATGCAAAATTGATTCATGTAAAAACAGCACAAAGACCACTGATTTTATTAGACGAAGCGGTGGCACATTTGGACGATAATGCACGCACAAAGTTATTCAAAGATTTAAACGAATCTGCTGCTCAGGTTTTTGCCACGGGCATAGATATAAATATATTTAAAAACATTCCAAACGCTTTATTTGTTACTTGCAAAGATGGCGGAATAAGTAATATAGTAACATCAAAGAAAATGGAAGATAACTGATGTCAAAAATAGATTATCAACAATTATTAGATAACGCATTAAAAGGTGTAGTCAAAGAAGCACTCATTCATGCCCAGTTTAATGGTCTGGGTGATGACGCTGGATTTTTCATTACATTTAAAACGCGCGATCCTGGTGTCGTATTACCAGATTTTTTACGCATGCGTTATCCAGATATAATGACAATAGTTTTACAATATTCATACAGTAATTTAAACGTATCAGACAAAGAATTTGGTGTCCAATTAACATTTGATGGGCGTCCATTTTTCATACGCGTACCATTTTCTGCATTGGTTGAATTCAAAGACCCAAGCACAGAATTCATGTTGTCATTCCATCCAAAACAAAATCAACCATCGAATAATGAAACAAATATAGAATTACCATTAGAAGAAAAACCGGGAACAGTTCCCGATGATAAACGCGTTGTTTCATTGGATGAATTCAGACGCAAAAGAAACCAATAAAAATACCGGCAAATGCCGGTGTTTTTATTATTGTTCTGCTGGGGTTTCTTGCTCTTCTGTTTTTTCAGATTCCAAGAAATGTTCCAACCAATGATTATCTGTTTTTAATTGGCGAACATCACTGTTTTCCAACAAACGTTTTTGTAATGGAATTGTTGTTTTTATACCCTCTATTACAAATTCATCCAGCGCACGCTGGGCACGCATTATACATGCAGGACGCGATTGAGCATGCACAATCAGTTTTGCAATCATAGAATCATAGGTTGATGGAATTGTATATCCACTGTAAACCGCACTGTCAACACGCACTCCCAATCCACCAGATGGTGCATATAATGTTATTGTTCCAGGATTTGGTATAAATGTTTCAGGATCTTCGGCATTTATACGAAATTCAATTGCGTGTCCATGTGGAACTAAACTGGCCTGGGTATATCCCAATTTTTCACCAGCAGCTATTCTTATTTGTTCGCGAACCAAATCTATACCATAAACCATTTCCGTCACTGGATGTTCCACCTGTAAACGCGTATTCATTTCCAAGAAATAGAATTTGCCATCTTCAAACATAAATTCAAATGTTCCGGCATTTGTATATTTCATTTTCTTGGCTGCAGTTTTACAAATTTCAATCATATCGTCGCGCTGTTTTTGTGTAAGCACAGCAGCAGGGCATTCTTCCATAACTTTTTGATTTTTACGTTGCAACGAACAATCACGTTCACCAAAAATCACAACATTGCCATGTTTGTCGCCCAAAACCTGAAATTCAATATGACGAGGATGTAATAATAATTTTTCCATATAAAGTGTATCATCACCAAATGCAGTTTTTGATTCTGCTTTGACGATTGGGAACGCCTCCCTTAATTCATTTGCGTTATTTACTGCACGCATACCACGACCACCACCACCGGCAGCAGCCTTTATCATTACAGGAAAACCAATTTTATCCGCCCAAACCAATGCATCTTCGATTGTTTTGATTGCGCCATCACTTCCCGGAACAACAGGTAATCCACATTTTACTGCGGTTTGTTTTGCATTAACTTTGTCACCCATTTTGCGAATCATGTCAGCATTTGGCCCAATCCAAATTAAACCATGCTGTTCAACCTTTTCAACAAAATCGGCACGTTCTGATAAAAATCCATATCCCGGATGAATTGCATCTGCATTTGTTAACAACGCGGCAGTCAAAATAGCAGATTCATTTAAATATGATTCCGATGATTGCGCCGGACCAATACATACAGATTCATCGGCCAGTTTTACGTGCATTGCATCTTTGTCTGCTGTTGAATACACCGCGACGGTACGAATTCCCATATCACGACATGCACGAATTATACGTAATGCAATTTCACCACGATTAGCGATTAAAACTTTTTTAATTTGTGGCATAATAAACCTATTCTATAACAATAATCGGTGTATCAAATTCAACTGCAGTGCCATCAGTCACTAAAATTTCTTTGACCACACCATCAATATCAGATTTGATTGGATTAAATGTTTTCATTGCTTCGACCAATGCGACAGTATCGCCTGCCTTAACAGCACTGCCAACCTTTACAAAAGGTTTTGCGCCTGGTTCTGGGGCAAGATATGCAACACCAACCATTGGTGATTTCAAAACATGACCTGCGATTTTCGTGTCGGTTTTTGGTTGTGCAACAAATCCAACTGGTGCAGCAGCAACCGCCTGTTGTTTTGATAAATGAATATGTTTACGATATAAACCTAATAACAGTTGGCGTTCTAAATCAAGTTCGGTTATTCCCATTTCATCCATTAATTTAGACATATTTTCAACTGTTGCTCTAAAAGATGACATAATTTCAAATCCTTTTATAAATATATATCACTGTAATTCTAGCACATTGTATTTTTATGTCAAGGAACGGGATCGTATCCACAACCACCGCCTGGCCGACAACGTGATATACGTTTCAATCCCAACCATGTACCATGTATCAAACCATATTTTTCAATCGCGATTTTTGTGTATTCACTGCATGTTGGATTGAAACGACACGCGCATTTACCACCAATAAATGGTGAAATACACATCTGGTATAATCGTACCATATTAACACCAGCACGCGATAATATATTTGATAAATTATTTGCCATATTGTTTTGATATTTTTTCGAACGCTTTTTTTATTTCAACGCGTCCACAATCACGATTAGATTCCAATACAGATTCATTTGCAATAAAAACATAATCTAAATCTGCAATCATTAAATCTTCGTTAAAGGCAATCCAATCACGCAACAAACGTTTTGCACGATTGCGTAATGTTGCCAATTTAAAAAACTTTTTTGAAACCACTATACCATATCGTGCATCACCCTGTATTTTTGCAGGTTTAGTTTTAATCACACAAAACGCGCAACGCGCCATCGCACAATCGCGTGGTGTAATAAAATCTTTGTGATTACGTATAGTTTTTCGTTTCATAACGTGTGAATTATACCAAAATATACGGAAATTCAAATAAAAAACAAAATTTATATGTCGCACTTGATTTTTCATACGCCTGTTTTATAATGCGAACAATAAAGTCAAGGGATGTATACATGTATAATTGGTTATTAAAATTTTTCTCGGCAGATATGGCAATAGATTTGGGAACTGCGAACACTTTGATTTATGTCAAGGGTCGCGGTATTGTATTAAACGAACCATCGGTTGTTGCTGTTGCAGAAAACAGATTGTTGGGACGCAAAGAAATATTGGCCGTTGGTGCGGAAGCAAAACAGATGTTTGGTCGTACACCGGGAACAATTTCTGCCGTACGTCCATTACGCGACGGTGTTATTGCTGACTTTGAAGTTGCCGAAGAAATGATTAAATATTTCATCCGCAAAGTACACCAGAAAAACCCATTGGCTGCACCACTTATTATTATATGCGTACCATCATGCGCAACCCAGGTAGAACGTCGTGCTATCCAGGAAGCCGCCGATGCCGCTGGTGCGCGCAAAGTATATATTGTTGAAGAATCAACGGCTGCCGCTATTGGTGCAGGTTTGCCTGTTGATAAACCCCAGGGATCTATGGTTTTAGATATTGGTGGTGGCACAACAGAGGTTGCTATTATGTCATTGGGTGGCATTGTTTATTCAAATGCTGTTCGTACAGCGGGCGACCAAATGGATGAAGATATTATTGAATACGTCCGTAAAAACAAAAATTTGTTAATTGGTGAAAACACAGCCGAAGAAATCAAAAAGAAAATCGGTACTGCAATCATGCCAAAAGACAAAACAAATGAATTAACCATGAAAATCAAGGGCCGCGATTTGATGAGTGGCACACCACGTGAAACCATAATCACAGAATCACAAATAGCAGCCGCATTATCACAAACTGTTTCAAAGATTATCAGCACTGTTCATTTGGCGCTTGAATCAACACCACCTGAATTGTCTGCGGATATTGCAGATTTGGGTATTGCAATGACTGGTGGTGGTTCATTGTTGCGTGGACTTGATGCTGCGATACGTGCAGCAACCGGATTACCGGCATTTTTGGTTGACAACCCATTGGCTTGCGTTGCATTGGGCAGTGGTAAAATGTTATCCAATATCGATAAAAGTAAACATATATTACAAACTATGTATTAAAAACACCGGCAAATGCCGGTGTTTTTATTTACAGAAAGAGCCCCAGAAAAACTGTTACATAACCTGACCGAAAATAGTGGCACGGAAGCCGGAGGAGTCCTGGACGTAGCCGGCGCAGTAGAACGCACAGAGGCTCGCGCAACCAGACGCGGAACCGTAGGCGTAGCTGAACACCCAAGACGGCGACGCAACCTGGCAATATTCTTTATCTTTATTTGCATCAAATCCATTTATTTGACACCAACAATATTTGGCGCCTTCCTGATTTAAATTATCTGTTGGATTACCAGGTTGACTAAATGTACCGCTCGTCAAGCTGCATCGCGCCATGCCTTTGATTACACCGGCATTGCCATAATCTACCACCCATTCGCCACTGCCACGCGTTAATCCGTATGTTGATTCATTATCTCCAGCATTACCGTTTAAGGTGGTATAGCCAAATGGTGATGAATCTGTTATGTTATTATAATTAAAGTCGGATGGTAAACATTGTTGTGCGACACGTACCTGCCAGCCACGGAATGTATAGCCCGTTTTTTCTGGGTTGGTCGATGGTAATGTTATTTGTCCATCATATCTGCATGTATTTGATGTGGTTGGCACCGTTAATTTTGTATCTTCGTTATACCATTCCAGGTTTATTATGTTTGCATTCCAATCTGCTTCCAAATTTGCAGGACCAGTTGCCGTACCCAATGTTGATTCTACACAATCGTTTGTTGGACTGGGTTGTATATGGTTATTTCCGTCCAATGCGATTGCTGGGTATGACATTACTGCAATTATTGCAGATGTTAAGAATATGTTTTTCATGAATTGTTCCTTCCTTTTATATATCTGTTCCTATTATAGAACAAAAGCGGGA
>OMQP01000037.1 GCA_900313285.1 uncultured Pseudomonadota bacterium | reverse complement strand
GTTTGATGCCTTAGAAAAAAAGCCCACGTGTCGTGGGCTTTTTTAATGCTTGATTAAACAATGTTGTTTTTCTTATAATCTTTTTATATAAAGAAAGAAAAATGATAATCAGTATAATTCTTTTAATTGTTGGATTCTTTTTGTTGTCCAAAGGGGCCGATGTTTTGGTTGATGGGGCTTCTGCGCTGGCTCGAAAATTTAATGTCCCAGAAATAGTCATAGGTTTAACAATTGTTGCCTGTGGAACTAGTGCTCCAGAAGCTGCCGTTTCAATTTCTTCTGTGATAAATGGTGCTTCTGGTGTAGGGGTAGGAAACATTTTAGGTTCTAATATAGCAAATATTTTATTAATCTTAGGCGTCAGTGCAATGATATCAAATTTGTATATTCAAAAAAATACAATTTGGTATGAGATTCCTTTTGTTGCATTTATATCTGTGTTGTTGATGTTTATAGGTTGGCGATATGGAACAATATCTTGTTCAAGTGCGATTGTTTTATGTGTTTTATTTTTGTTGTTTTTGTTTTATCTGTTCATGGTCAGCAAGAAACAAAAAGACGATACGCCAGCAATTGAAAATATGTCAAATTTGAAAATGATATTGTTTATAATATTAGGTATCATCGCTTTGGTTTTTGGTGCAAAAATAACAGTAAATTCTGCAATCGCAATTGCTAATGCGTTAAGTGTTCCGGAACGTATCATTGGATTGACCGTGGTTGCATTTGGAACCAGTTTACCAGAATTGGTCACATGTATTGTTGCTGCGATAAAAAAGCATTCAGATATTGCAATTGGAAACATAGTTGGTTCGAATATATTTAATATTCTGTTTGTATTGGGTATTACTGGATTAATACAGCCAATACCGTTTGAACACGCCTTTATAATAGATTCTGTATGGGGAATCATGGCAACAATATTATTATGGATATTTGTGGTCAATGATAAAAAATTAACTAAACCAAAGGGTTTTGTGTTCCTTGTTCTTTATGCACTTTACGTGGTAAGTTTGATAAAATAAAACTACTGATGGATTTTTTATTATAAACATTTGACAGATCTGTTATTGGCGACTAGAATTTTCGTGGATAAAATTAAATGGATGTATAATGCGAATAAGTTTTGATTTGGACGATGTAATTTTTAATATGAAACCACTTACTATGGCGGCATTTGAGCGTGCAGGGTGTCCGTATACCAAAATGGTTGCCTGGGACATGAGCGATATTGCTAATGAAACAATAATAAAAAATTTGATACAATTATGGTCTGATGACATGCTTTATAAAATGCCTGTTTTAGACAAAGGAATTCCACATATCATTAACAATCTTATTGCAAATAAAGACATGGAAATATTGTTCGTGACAGAACGTCGATTAAAACAACCTGAAAAAACATATCGCCAACTGCGTGATGCAGGTATAAATTGTTCGTTTGAACAGGTTTATGATATGCCAGGGCTTAAATCTGATATATTGGTTAATTTAAAACCAGATATTCATTTTGATGATTCACCAAATGTAATAAAAGGTTGTTTGGAAAAAAATGTCCCTGTTGTAATGATAAGTAACAATTCAACACTTTATAATCATCACCTGCGTGGCACAGTAGAACATTATCCAAATTTACGCACAGCGCTGATTAAAAAAGGTATTTACACCCCACAAAAAACAAAATAAAACCCATCATGTAATTTTTTGTGGTATGAAAATATGTACAATTTTGGTTGGTCAAAAATAGTATTCAATAGCATAAAAAAGAGTACATAATGTACTTTCTTTCGTAACGAAATCGGGTACAAAATCGTCAAGATTTAGTATTAAAACCTATAATTTATTTCAATTTGAAATCTGTGTTTATCAAATTCATATGCAGGCGCATTTGATTCGCGTTTTGTGTACGAGTAACTGAATGCAGGATAAAGGCGTTTGTATTCAAGATATCTGCTTGATAAACGTAAATATACGCGATATCCAACATCTCGTCTAGTAAATTTTTGCATGGTATAATCGTTCATAATAAAATTTTGAGCATCTTTATATTTCGTCTGTATTAAATCTAAACGAGTATACATTGTTAATGTTAGAGGAAGCTCCCCAAAATATCCAATTGAATAATCTATACTGTCACTACCATAAGATTTTAGTTTAGCTGTGTTAGTCGTATATGTTAAACCGATAAAAGTGAAGCTTTTGTTATTTATATAATATCGTGGTTGAATATATGTAGAATATTCATTTCCTCGTAAAATGTTATCTAAATCATCATTCCGATAAATATCTTTACTGTAAGAGGCGCCTAATGATAAACGAACACGTTTTGTTAAATCTATATCTATATCGCTACGAATACCAGGAACGGTATTATAATAGTCCCCTCCATACCAACGAAGTTGAGCGAAAGGCTGAATGCTAAATTCACCTAAACCATCTAATATGTATCTTGGTCCAGCGGCCATATAAACCATATAATCGTCGAATTCAGAATTTGGAAAATCAAGTGCGTATAATGATGCGCTTGTTTTTATGCCAAAATGATCGGTCATTTTGATATAATAATCTCCGCCTAAATTGTATTGAATACCAACACCTGTTGATTTGTCTTCTAATTCACGACAAAGTACACCGAACATGGTGTTAATGCATTCTTCACGACGTCCTGTCGCATAATTCAAATTTGAGTCGGGAACAATTGAAAATCCAGCATATAAATTCCAATCTTTTTTATAGCGCGCATAATTTATCATTTGTTTGATTTGTTCTTGGATTTCAACGGGCAATGTTTTATCAGCCAAAGCCAAACGTAAATTAAAATCAGCGGAATTATATTCACCGTCCAGCAAGTAAGTTTTTGCTAATTCTATACGAACAAATGTCGCATCTGGATGATACTTTAATATGGTTAAAAAATATTTTATTGCAGTATCATAATTACCGCGCGCCATTTCGACACGGCCTAGTTCAAACAAAGCACCAGTGCGAGCATTTACATCATTGCTTTTCAAAATGTCATTTAATAAATCGTCTGCTTTGTCTAAATCACCAGCATTAATCATCACATGAGCAACTGATAAAGCTTGGGAATCATTTAATTCAATTTTTTTGACATCATTTTGTTTCGCTCCAAATGATGGAAATGATATCAGCACGAGTAAAATAATAAAAATTTTTTTAAACATTATTGTTTTGTTCCACCAAACGCACCGATAAGTCTGAAATTCCCATTGGGAGCATAGATTTTATCTCCGGTATAATCATCAAATTTTGCGTCGTATATACCAACAACTTCTTCGACATCACCCTTTTTTACAAAACCAATGCTTCCATTATTTTTATTTGTTGGAACTGAGTTTGTGTTAATTTGAAACGTGTTTCCAGATTTAAGGTTGTATCTATCATATCCTGTATCATTTGTTCCGGAAAATTGGGCGGATACACCGTTTTGAAAGACAAATGTATAATAATTATCAAAATTTAATATTAAACGAGGATGTGTTTCATTATATGTGTATTCTGCGGTGCCTTTAATAAAAACAGGTTCTGTTGTTGATGTGCTCGTAATAGATTCTGTGGCGGTTAATTGTAGTTTTGTTCCGTCATATAAGTATGCCATTGTAGTGCCAGAAAAAACAGTATTTTCTGCTGGAATGTAAACATTAGCTGTGATACCTTCTCGGTTATTTATCCATGTGTCTACGCCATATGTTTTATACAATTCATTATTAAATTCTGTTTCTATCGTGTTTTCGGAAACATATACTCCATAGTTAGCAAGGTTTAATTCTTTTTCGTTATATGTTATTTTTTCGTTTATTAATACGGAATCTTTACCACTGGTTGTGGTATTATTTTGTGGTAAATTATATGAATTATTTTTCACTATACGATAAAAGTTTCCATGTTCTGGCCATGGCATTTGTGTGATTGTATATCCACCTTTGGCTTGTGCTTCTTGTAATAAACTGACGTACTGTGAAGGTACAACCGCAGTTGCGGAATTGTTGCCAACCAAACTGTCCAAGAAATCTTGTTCTGTCCCGTTATTGCCCGCTTCTAGCCAGATTTCGTAAGCTGATTTTCCAGCTGCCCCAGGTGTTCCGACAGCGCCATTTCCGCCAGATCCGGCACCACATGCTGTTAAAAATAAACACAATAACAACAGATATACATTTTTCATTTTCTTTTTCTCGTTCTTTTATTGTTTTGTCCCACCAAACGCACCAGTTATAGCCATAGACCAAGTGTTTGGTGTGTAACCATGGTCAATTTTAAATCTGTACGTACCAACCATTTCTTCTACAGCTCCTTTTTTTACAAAACCAAAGTTCTGAACGGGACCGCTAATTTCGCCTTCCACAGGATCAGCATCCAAAGGATGTTTATAAGAATAACCATCTGAATCTAATAGAATGTTTCCAGTATTAATATCGTATTTATTCATTTCTGTATCATTTGTGCCAGATACTGTTACTTTGTTACCTGTTTCAAAAACAAATGTATAATAGTTTTCAAAATCTAAAGTTAATTTTGGGTTTGTTGTGCTGTACACATATTCTGCGTCACCTTTAATAAACAAAGGGGTTCCTGTAGAAAGAATATCACCTTCGTGTGCATACGCCAATGCACCGCCTTTAAACACGGTTCCCTCATTTGGTGTATAAACATTTTTATTTACACCTTCGCGATTATTTATAAGGGCATAATAATATTTGTAATTATTAGCGTCATTGACCGTTGAAAATTCTTTGTTGCTTGAAGAATTTTGCATGACAACACCATAATTTACCAAGTTTAATTCTTTTTCGTTATAAACGATATATGTGATGCTTTCTGAATTGTTCCCTTGATACGGCGTGTCATAATTGTCAATACCTGCATATTCAATTCTGTTGAAATCACCATGATTTGGCCACGACATATGGGTAACAGGCCATCCTCGTATTTGTGCAATTTGCGAGACGCTTACATATCTGCTGGGAACATCTGTGGTGTTACCAGATATTAAACTATCAAGATAATCTTGTTCTGATCCAGTATGACCTTCATCAAGCCATATTTGATAAGGTGTTTTATTATGAACTGGTGTGGTTCCACCACCCCCGCCGCCACCACAAGCAGTCAATGATATACATAATAAAATCAACATATATTTTTTCATTAATAAGCCTGTTGTTTTTCACCACCAAACGCGCCAGTTACCCCGACATAGCCATTCGGAGCAATTGAGTCATAATATGTATAGAATTTATATGAACCAACCATTTCTTCTGTGCCATTTTTCTTTACAAAACCTAACTGGGTATAATAAGAATCTTTTATTGGTTGCGTAAAAAGATATGAACTTGAAATTGTTCCAGTATTTAAATCAAAACGGTTATTTCCTGTCCCGTTCGTGCCAGATATAGTTGTATTTGTTTTATCAAAAACAAATTTATAATAATTTGCAAAATCTAATGTTAATTGTGGATTAGTTGTGCTGTAAACGTATGTTGCGTCACCTTTTATAAATTCTGGCTTTATTGTATTATCAGAATAAGCACCCACGTATGCTAATGTCCCGCCTTTAAATACAGTCCCGTTTACAGGTGTGTATACATTTTTACCGATACCTTCGCGATTGTGTATCCAAGCCGAAATCCCATATGTTACACCGACTTTGCCAAATTCGTATTCTTTTGTTGATTCCGACAATGAAACACCATAATTTGCCAGGTTTAATTCTTTTTCATTATATATCGTTTTGGTCAGATCTATGTAATCGTTGCCCGTATAAGGAGTGTCTAACGATGAGGTTTCAATACCAATTATTTCATAAAAATTACCATATTTTGGCCATGATTTCATAGTAATCGTATAGCCGCCATTTGTTTGTGCCATTTGTCGAACACTTACATAATGTTCATTACCTTCAGTTACAATGCTGTCTAAAAAATCTTGTTCGGATCCAATATGACCTTCGTCTAACCATGCCTGGTATGCAGAAGATGTTCTAGACACATCTGTTGAACTATTTGTACCTCCTCCACAGGCAGATAGTGTAACACACAGCATAATCGAAATATATTTTTTCATTTTGAAAACCCTTCCTAAACTAAAGTTTTTTTATAATGGTTTGATTATAGCCATATAGGAAACAAAACACAATACAAAAATAAGATCAAGACGACTTGAACGACTATCTATTTTGGCTCAGATGTATAAGCATAGGTCGAACACGCGATATCTTAGATTTACTTAGTTTGGGTAAAAATATTTCAGAACTTATGCAACGGTTATCATCAGAACATATGTCAACCTAGCAGGAATCAGGCAAAATCGTCAAAATGCGTATATTTCATAGACAATCCTTTTACGGTTGTCGTATTTGGCATAATGTTTCGGCAAAAGTCCAGTTCTTTGTTCGGAAGAATCGGTACTATTTAATATTTTTCTTGTATTCATCACCCCATGCAGCCATGGCATTCAACACAGGCGATAAAGTCGCACCCAACTTAGTCATGCTGTATTCAACGCGTGGTGGAACTTCTGGATAAACTTTTCTGGATACCAAATTCCACTTATTACCAATCAGTGTTAAAACAGTCGCTACTGGGCATTCCGGCAAATCAGATTTTTTCATTGTCTTTTCCTTTGTTTTACACAATAGTTTCTTTTATGATACTATGTTATAAAAATGTGCCTACTTTACAAAATGTTTATAATAGTATAAAATAAGTGCGCATAGAAATAAAGGAGATTTTTATGGCAAAATATTCATCAACAAATTTTGGAACAATGGCAGATGTTGCAAAGACAGAATACGGCAAGGCATTTTTACACGATGCGCTTGACTTAACATCGGCGGAAATTTCGGTTAGTGTTATGCCTGCTGGTGCAAAATCGCCGTTTAATCATATTCATAAACAAAACGAAGAAATTTATATCTTTTTAACTGGCAATGGTACATTTACGGTTGATGATGAAAAAATTGAGATTAAACCAGGAACCGCTATTCGTGTTGCAACCGGTGCGAAACGTGCGATGGAAAATACTGGCGCAACTGAAATGCAATATATCTGTGTCCAGGCAAAAGAAAATTCGTTGACGCAATTCGCATTTGCCGATGCCGAGGTTTGTTAAGGTGTATTAAAAACAAGGTGCCAAACGGCACCTTGTTTATTGACATAATCTTTCACCACTTGTCCAGTCATTTGTTTGGGAATAAAAAATGAATATCAAAGAAAAGTATAAAACCGATTATAAATAAAAAATGTGGTCAAAATAGATCCAAATGAAAAAAGGTTAGATATTTCTAGCCTTTTTATTAAAGTGTTGAAAGTCATAGAAAGATGGTAGAATTTTAAAATGGGGTTATCGAACCAAGAAAATCTTAGAATTCTAAACAAAAAACTGCCCCAAAGGGCAGCTTTGTAAATTTTGACTCGACATAACTCGCACATATCTGGCAGAAAACAAGGAAGAATTTGAACACCTATCTAGAATTTGTGAGCTGTATTTGAAGCAATGGTCAGACAACACGTAATGATTTACAGTGTATATTAACTTTCAAGAATAGTTGACAATGCTTTAATCAACTTTGCTTTTTCTTGACTGCCATCGGTTCTAAAACGAATAAGAGGCATATTATAGGTAGCAAATATATTATTTTTCATAACATCTCGTTCATGTTGTTTTGAATTTTCACCATGATATTTTGTACCGTCTACCTCTATACCCAAAATTGGTTTCTTTGTAACTCGATCATATATTATAAAATCGCAATGAGTCATTATATTGTTAGCATATTCATATTCTTCATCTGGTAATTGAGTTAAATTCTTAAATATTGTTTTTAATGGTACGTGTAAGGCAACATCAAAAACGTTGAAATGTTCATCGTTCAGTACGGATTTTATTAAATCATACATCAAGTTTTCGCTATCAAATTCGGATACATGTGATTTTATCATTTTGCGTCTGTTTTCCTCATAACACTTATATAAACAGTCGAATATGGAACCAATATCGCTATTTACAACGGTTAAATTATTGTAATTTATATAATCTATTAAAGCTTGGATATTAGTATCAGTTTTTTCTTCATTACCATTTGTAACAATTATTAACTGATTGATTGCACGAGATATAGCAACATTTAATCTATTTGGCTGGTCTGCGAAATCCGAGATGTTATTATCAACCATAGATAAAATAATAATGTCTTTCTCTCGACCTTGAAATTTATCTACTGTATCTGCTTGAACTGCCGTGTCATTGAACATTTTTTGCAAAGCAGCAACCTGATTTTTATATGGAGTAACAATACCAATAGAATCTTTATTTACATCAAGTTTTTGTTGTGGAATAACTTCGTCAATTATTACATCTATTTGACGATTGTTTACGTGATTCCTAGCGTGGTTACCTGGTTTGGTTTTGTAAACAATCAATGGTTCTCGTTTAGATTTGTTATTGCTTAAAGTAATAAGTTGACCTTTATAAAAACGTTGATTGCAGAATTCAATAATTTTTGGATGACATCTATAATGTTCACGTAACATGATAGATGGTGCTTCTGGAAACATTTTAGAGATAGCCGATAATATGCTGTGATTTTTATATCTATAAATTTCATTAATATTAAATTTATCGAAAATAGCATCTGTTATATTTGCAGATTGTTCGTCTACAACATTTGGTAATTGTTTTAAATCTCCAACAATTACAGCATTGGTTGCACAACCAAGAGCTAGTGCACCGGTAACCAAATCCACTTGTGAGGCTTCGTCTATAATAACATAATCATAAAGACCATCAAACAAACAATTTGTTAAAGAATAAGTTGTACTTAAAATTACAGGATAAGATTTAAGAAAATCTTTATTTAATACGATATTATTTTCTCTGGTTGTTTTGCCATACTTTGTTGCTAATTTAGATTTTACCAACTGCATGGATAAATCTGTATATGTTTTAATTTTATTTTCAAAATTAAACTTAGATAACTTATGTTCTGCTCTGGTTATATCTTGTTTTAACTGATATAATTTTTGCTTATACCAATGTGCCTGACAAATAGTTATGATTTCTTCTGGTTTGTTAAATAAAAATGCCTTATCTTTAATTTTGTACTTAAAGTACATCACAATTCTTTCTATAAAGTTAGGCTTACGGTTAGCAGATAAATATTGTTCATATTTTAACCACAATCCTATAGCTTTTTCCGCAGACAAATGCGATATAATACCTGTATCGACATTAGGGTGTTCAAGAGCAAAATGTTGGTATTCTGTATTTAAACTGTCGTTTTCTGCTTTGTTTTGTGCCAGACGATTTTGCTCTTCTAACATTATTAACAAATTTTTATGTAAATCAGCGATCTTTTTATTAGTTGTTTTTACCCATCTGTTATCTTTATGCCATTTTGACATATCTGGTAATTTATGATCACTTGAATTAAAAGCTTCGATATTAGCGTTGCTTCCTAAAAAAGCAGCCAAAAAATCTAATTGATATTTCTGTAATTTTTCTAATACATTGGCAGTTGCAGAATTATTAGCTGAAACGACAGCGACTGTCTTACCCGCCATTACAATATTTGCAATTATATTCAAAATAGTCTGTGTTTTTCCTGTTCCTGGCGGACCTTGAATAATAGATAATCTGTTGGATATCGCGTTATCCACAGCTTGTCTTTGACTCAAATTAAATCCGAATGGGTATACAGGATTATCTTCTATATAATTATCGTTTTCTGTTGCTGTACCTGATAAAAAATCGTACAAAACAGATTCTTTGTTTGATGCATCAATGCGATTAAGGTTCTTTAACAATATATTTTGACCATGTTCACTACTTAAGCCAACTGCTTCGGCAAGACTTTGTAGATACTTAAAGTTATTCTTGGCCTTTAGTTCATCTTGATTTTTAGGAACAAATCTGACGTTGTTTCTGTTGTATGAATAAGAACGGCCATTTTTGAACATAACATTTATCTGTTGACCGTTTGGTTCAACTAAAAAGACATCCTGTGTGACATCTTTATCTTTAATGAAAATGTTATATTCCTCTATATCCATTATGAATATAATATCAAAATACAAAGTAGATTATCAATACATTTTAAATAAAAATAGGGGCAAGCGGACTCAAACGGAGAAATCGCTTGGAAATCCAAGCTTTTTATCAAATTAGTTCGATAATGCTTAAAAAATGACCTTTTTTGAAATGAAATTATCGAACCGCCCGAAAGCCAAGAAATCCAAAGAAAAACTGCCTTAAAAGGCAGCTTTGTAAACTGTGGCTCGCAGCTATTGAACAGCTTCGAACGACATACAGACTAGATGTTCTTTCATTAAATGAATCGATTCAAAAGATAAAATCAACAAATATACTTCAATAGTACAGAAATCTAACAAAAACACATATAAATTGATACCAATCTAACCGACATACGGATTAACAG
>OMQP01000035.1 GCA_900313285.1 uncultured Pseudomonadota bacterium | reverse complement strand
TGTACTGGTCCCAGATTGCATTGCAGATTTGACAGCCGTTGTTGATTCAGATGCGGCCAATGCAGCACGTTGTCTGCGGATTTCAGCAGCAAAAGTATTGTCGTCTTTTGTACAGATGCCGTCACCGATTTACGTGCAGCCATTGCAGTTCCACGTACCGCTGTACGTGGCGCAGCATTCGCAAAATCACAAATTGCAAATACAGAACACACCGCCATAATAGTTGGCATTGAAATCATAGAAAATATTTTGTTCTTTGTCATTCGTGTTCCTGTTATTTCAATTTTGCACATGCTGTATCATAGAATTTGCATAACTCTTCGGCGGCATTCCATTCTACTTTTTCACCATCTTTAACTGTTTTTAATGTAGCGCATTTCCCGGACATGTTATTTTGACATACACGATTTATACAATCTGTTTTTGCTTTGTTGTTTTTACATGCGTTTTGGGCATTGGTTAATTTTTGTTTGCGCGCACTTTGATATGCAGCAATAATTTTTTGAACAATTTGGTTAGCTGTTGCATACATTGTTTTGCGTGTATCTGTCAAAGTTTTACGAATGTTTGATAAAAATTCATCACATCCGTTTGACATCACACCGCATTCAGATAAATATTTATCAAAATCAGAATCTGATTCACAATTTTTGTAATCAGCATTACAACGTTTTTCTTCGATAACACACGCGCTGATTTCCGTAGTGCATGCAGATTGTGTTTTTACGGTGTTAACTTTTTTTGACAGTGATGCCATTTCGGCAGATATTCCCGCCGCTGTACATGACTGTTCAATCAAAGAATCATAATTGTCGGTAACATCATCAGCTGTACATCCGGATACTTTTTCTAAACACAATTTTGTCCCCCAGACATATCTTTCGCCCGGATCGGATGGAGCTTTTTTTAATTCTTTATCAGATATCGTATATTTTGCAGATGCACCGGCAGTAATACTTTTCATCGCTGTCGATTTCGTTGGTTCGCCCGCAGATTTAGAACCACAATATTGACAACGTGCCGCAGGATTTGCACCAATGTTAATTGCACAAACAGAATCTAAACATCGTGTCAAATTGGCCACAGAACACGCCCCATACACGAAAGTTGGTGCGAATAACATTAAACCTGAAAATAATAACGTACGTGTTTTCATTTTCTCTCTTCCGATAAAGTATACCAAAAAACACATATTAAATCAAAGAAAAAATAGTGATATATTTGATAATAAAAAGTGTGGACATAATATTATTTTTTATGCTAAACTTTCAAAAAGAAGAGAGAAGTTTTGATGAAATTTATTAGATTTTTGGGCTTTTTATGGCTTTTAGTACCGTGCGTGTCTTTCGCAGCGGGAACAAGTGAATTTCAAAATGCTTCAAAATTGTTATCTGCTGCGCGTCGTGGTGATATTCAAACAGTTCAGGTTTTAATTAACAATGGTACAAATGTTAATTATGTCGATGCAACAGGAATGTCATTGGTCTGTACTGCTGTTATGAATAATGATAAACGCGCCATCCAAATATTACAAATGTATGGTGCAGATGCGTCAAATTGTGATCGCCAAATCAAACAATATAAACAAAAAAGTCGTGTTGCTGCACGTGGTGAAGAATATGGATTTTTCAGTGGCCTTTCATCTGCACATGTGTTGGCGTTGTCTGTTGTTGGGGCGGCTGCCTTGGTTGGTGGTGTGGTTTTATTATCAAATGCCTTTGACAGCAAGAATAATAATGGTTCCGCATCTGGTGGCGGTTCGCATGGTGGTGGCGGCGGTGGAACACCAAGTGCAGAACCTAACAAATTGTTCTCGCAGAATTTACCATATGGACCGGCATGTTCTGGAACAAGTTGTCCGTCGGATTTTACCGTATGGGAAAGTTCCCAGGATTTCGGTTATATGTCTGATACCACAACACAAAACACATTTAATTATTTAATGGTATCACATGCATATGATGCGTTTGTTCGTGGATATTTGGGAATGGGAACTGTTCGAAATGAATCTACAAAAGAAGTATTTGATTTATCTAGTTCTAAATATCCGTTTGCGCAAACACTTGCTGGTGGTAAACCAATTAATGTTGCGATGGTAACTGCATCTGGTGTGAACCGTGCAGGCAGTGCGATTGATGGCCTGATTTATTGGTTTGACGAAAGCAAAATGAACAGTTTAATAGCACTTTGTACGAATGCAACCGGAACACCAACCCAGGCATGTGTTGATGCTGTAAATGCGTCTGTAAAAATGTCACATAAATACCACAATTTGTCTGGTGCAACCGAAGAAACCACAGTTGAAAATTCTGATTTTGATTTAACTGGCGGGGGAACTGTTTTTGGTTCTGCAACTGCAGAAGATACAAAATTAGCAAAAATAATTGCTGGCTGGGAAGAGGGTGGTCGCAGCGAAGGTGATTTTTATGGTTTTATTCCAAATGGACAATTAACTGTTTATAAGGTTGGAACGGGGGAAACGGGTGTATCTGATTATAAAAACTATGCGGCAATTTATGATGCATTACAATTAAAAGAATCAGGGGAATATGTTTCAAATGTTGTTGCTAATTTGTCTTTGCCAACAGTTTCATCGGCTTTAAATTATGCTACTGTCGATGATGCACAAATTTGGGTTAATGCAGCAAATACGATTGCGTTGAAAAAGACGACATTTGGACAAATAATAGATACATATTATAATTTAAATACATCAGATGATTCCACGGTAAATGCGCCATCTGTTGATGCTGCAGCCGCATATAGTTATTTAGGAAATTATCAACAGCAAATATTAGTTAATCCTGCTGGACATAATGTTATAGATGTTCCAAATTGGAAAATAAGCCCAGAAATTGCAACTTTTGAAAATTATGCACCAGTTGTTTATAATGATTTGCAAAACCTTTTTATGACAGTTGTTGCTGTTAAACCAACAAATGGAACAAAAAATACATCTATAGATGAATATTCTGCGTCCGCAGCAGGCAAACTTGAATTATCCATTTGGAATGATCCAAACGATTCCAGTATAACATATACTTCACGTATGTGTGGATTGGCAGGCACTGGAAATGGTGGGGCGATGAATCCATGGTGTTTCGCGGCACCTGGTAATACGGATATGGAAGCAACGGCTGCGATGGCTGGTTCGGTTGCGCTGGTTAAAAGTGCATTTAATTATATGTCTCCCCAGGAAATATTCTTGCTTTTGGCTTTGACTGCAGATGGACCATATTTAGGGACAAACCCAGAAACAAATTTGGCATGGACATCGCAGGCGGCTTTGATTGAATATTTGCAAAATATGTACACGTTGCCTGGTAATTTAGATGCATCTCAATATATTGAAAGTTTCAAAAATGCATTCGGGTATGGTATGATAAATCTGGAACGTGCAACACGCCCAAGTACGAATATTTATTATTTCAGTTCTGATCCAAATGTAATTGTATCGGATGCTGGTAATTCATATTGGCGTAATGCTACATCTTCGGTTTCTCAGTCGCGCGCATCAAGTGTATTTTCTTTGACAAATCGTCAGGCAATAAAAACATCGTTCTTTGATGTGGTTGAAAGTGCAGATGGCAGCGTATCTTTGCCACGTGTGTGGAATGCAACATTTACAGATAATACAGATAATAAACATGGGCTTTATATGGGCGATGTGTTGGCAGATTTCAGTGTTAATTCAAAAAATAGACATCATAATGAAATTGGTGAATTCAGTTTTGATATGGCTTTTTCGCCACGTGCATATAATGATAATATGAATGGTTTGGATGATTTACGCATTGCTTTCAATACTGCGGAATATGAAATAGATGCACAATATCAACATCACTTTACAGATGGTGAATCACGTTTCAATGGTCGTGCAAATAGTTTGTTGGGTTTGGTTTCTAATACTGTGTCTTCGGGGGCAAAATATAAAATGGGTAATTTTGCGTTTGGAACACGTGCATTTTCCGGAACAATAACAAATGAAAATCTGTTGGAAACAGATCCGGTAGTATCATCACAATTTGAACCTGGGCATCTTGGTTTTGCAAATGGTGTTTCAGTAAATACATCATATAATAATGACAGTTTTGGTTTTGGGGTGTCTTTTGGAAATATGAATGAAACAAATACATTGTTAGGGTCATACAGTAATGGTTTGTTGTCATTAAATGGTGCAAACACACAATATGTTGATGCAATTGCAACATATAAACCGTTTGAAAAAATGAAATTGTATGCACGGGCTACATTTGCAAACACACATGCAGATATTGCTGGTGGTATAATATCAAGATTATCGGATATTAAATCGGATGCGTATTCAATTGGTTTAGACATGGGTGGTTTTAGTTTCACTGCATCTTTGCCATTAGCGGTTGTTGATGGAAAAATGGGATATGATTATGCAGATTTAAATGTTGTTGAAAATAATGGTAAATATTCTGTGGAATTAAATAATCCGCACATTGAATACATAGATTTGGCACCACAAAAACGTGAAATGAGATTTTCGGGTGCATATAAACAATCTATCGGCGAATTTACGGATGCAGGTGTTGGGTTTATATATCGTGTAAATCCAAATAATACGAATATGTTTGGTAATGAATCTGTATTTATGTTAAAAATCAACCACAGGGTTGGCATATAATAATCTTGTTGACATTGGTCTACTTTTGTCTATACTCTTATGGCTGACAAAAGGGTTATATATGCAGTTTTTAAAAGATTTGAAAACAAAAATATCAAAAAAATTGGAAAAACCTATTTTTTCCAATGTTCAAACTATCCCAGAAGAAGATGTTGCTTTATTAGCGATGATGTGCAGAATGTGCAGACCAGTAAAAGTAAAAAAATATCTGTTGACGCATGTGTATGCATATTATGTTCCACAATCTGAATCTGATATAGATGTTGCGCAAGAAATATTTGAAAGAAACGGTATTCGCATGGATGTGCATTTTTCCCATATTATTGATAATGTTGGGCAAAATGTTTTACGTGCAGATTATATGTTGTGCGCGGACAAAAATAAATTATTACAAGAACTAAAAAAGATAGAACAAAAATATTTTTCATTATATGCGTCGAATAACAAAGATGAAAAAGTAAAATTGTTGCAACAAATTTCTGATTTAAAAACAAAACAAAAATAATATAAAAAACCGCCAAAATTGGCGGTTTTTTTATTTGGAATAGGTTCCTGTGGTTTTTATGTTTGTTTTAATTAAAAATTAAAAACATGAAAACAAAAACATTTACTTTTTTGATGATATTGGCGATTGTTGGTATTCATCATCGTGCCAATTCCTGTACAGGAATTACGTTAACATCACAAGACGGGGCAAATATAGTTGCACGCACAGTTGAATGGTCGTCAAACGAATCGCCCAGTGATTATTTAATCGTTCCCCGGGGATATGAAAAACAATCTGTGTTGCCAGATGGCAAACGTGATGGCATGAAATATACTGCCTTTTATGGTTATGTTGGTTTGGCATCAGAAGATTATGTTATCGAAGGGTTAAACGAAGTTGGACTTTCCGCAGGGTTGTTTTATTTCCCCAAATATGGTTCATATCCAAAATATAATCCATCACAAAAAGATGTGACAATTTCAGATACCGAATTTGTCGCATGGATATTGGGAAATTTTGAAACTGTCGAAGATGTAATTGCGGCATTAAGCACCGTCAATGTTGTTGCCACAGACGCGCGTGCAGAAAATCTGCATTGGCGTGTTGCTGATAAATTTGGCCGTCAAATTGTTATAGAATACATAAATGGTTTGCCGATGGTGTATGAAAACAGATTGGGTGTTTTGACTAATGCACCAGGATATCCATGGCATATCACGAATTTGAATAATTATATAAACTTGCATGCCGGTACGACAGAAGCGCACAAATTTGGTGATATCACATTGGAACCAATTGAACATGGTTCGGGTCTCTTAGGATTGCCGGGTGATTTTACACCGCCATCACGATTTGTTCGCGTAGCATTTTATCAAACGTCTGCACCAACATTGTCGACGGCAGATCAGGCCGTGACGCAGGCATTTACAATTCTTGAAGCGATGACAATACCAATTGGTGTCCAGTTTGCTGATAAAACAAAGATTCCAAATATACCAACTGCGACCCAGTGGACATCGGTTACCGATATGACGAATAATAAATTGTATTATACGACAATGTATAACCCAATAATTCGTAAATTTGATTTGAATAATATAGATTTTGCGACAGTTTCATATCAAAAACACCCATTGGATATTGTAAAAACAAGACCGATGGTTGATGCAACTGTGAATTGATTGTTTGCTTGACAAAAAATTCAATGGTGCTATTTTTCGTGGTACAAAGCGCGAAAAATGATAATGGACAGATATCAAATTAAATTAGATACATTATTGGATTTATTTGATTCAGGGCATAAAAATGCCTATGTGTCTGTTATGGATGTTTTTAACGGCGATGGTTTAAACATTACACGCCTGGAAATATTTTTGCAAAATGTTGGGACTTTGCGTTTGTACCAAAGTTTTATTGAAAATTTTGATGGTGAACAGTTTCCGTCTTTCGTGGTTTTTTATACGGATGCGACAAATTCAAATATTCATACAAAAATCACAGATAAACAATTATTAAATAAAGCAATCAGTATTGTATATAAAACAAAAAAATACATGGAAAATAATCCAGATGCGCCGATAAAAAACGATACGGAAATAATATCAAAAACCAGACACAACACAGCATTGGCATTAAAATTATATGAAAAACATTTAAAAAAACGTATGCCATTTTTTCAAATGATATATCGGGGAAAATAATTTTTCCCCTTTTTTACCACCCCCATTTGTGATATAATAGGAAATATATGAAGGAAGGAACAATCTATGAAAAAACTATTCTTAACATCTGCAATAATTGCAGTAATGTCATACCCAGCAATCGCATTGGACGCAAATGACCATATACAGCCAAGTCCAACAAACGATTGCGTTGAATCAACATTGGGTACGGCAACCGGTCCTGCAAATCTGGAAGCCGATTGGAATGCAAACACAATAAACCTGGAATGGTATAACGAAGATACAAAATTAACGGTACCAACCACATCAAATACATGTACATATGATGGTGGTATAACATTACC
>OMQP01000034.1 GCA_900313285.1 uncultured Pseudomonadota bacterium | reverse complement strand
TAAATCCGGACGACGTTCTTTTGTTATTTCGTCCGATTGTTGTTTCCGCCACCGTTCGATATTGCCATGGTGACCGGACAGCAGGACTTCTGGGACTTTGTGTCCACGCCATACTGACGGACGGGTGTATAATGGCCATTCAAGCCCGCCGATTTCGAAACTTTCATTTTGGACGGCTTCATCACCGCCGCCGAGTACATTATCCAACACGCGAACGCAACTGTCAACTAAAACTTGTGCTGCAATTTCACCGCCAGATAATACATAATCGCCGATAGATAATTCTTCGATATCATATTCGTCGATAATCCGTTGATCTATTCCTTCATAACGACCACAGAGCAGGGTTATTGTATCACATTTTGCATATTCGTGCACTAATTTTTGATTTAAAGTTTTGCCACGTGGTGAAAAAAATATGATTTTCCCTGGTTTTTCAATAGAATCTATCGCGTTTCCTAATACATCTGGGCGCATAACCATACCGGCACCGCCGCCAAATTGTTCATCATCTACGCTGCCATAGTTATTTATAGCAAAATCACGGATGTTTATTGTTTTATAAGACCAGATTCCTTTGTCCAGGGCACGACCAACGACCCCTTTGTCAAGGGTGCCTGGAAACATTTCTGGAAAAACAGTCAATATATTAAAATGCATATTATTTACCGTTATATTTTTGTCTGGAAAGTCCTGCTTCGTATCTTTCTTTTCTGACAGATTCTACTTCTTCCAGTAAATCTACGATGTTTGTTGATTTATATGGATATCCTGTAATTGCGTTTGCATATGGACGTTCGCTTAAACTGTACATATTGATTTGCGATTCAAAATAATCATTAACTGCTTTTCTTATCATTGGTGCTTTGATAGGAAACCGGTGTGTCAAATCTATTAAATAGCATACCAGAACACGTTTTGGTACTGCAAAATATTCTTTGTTTAAACGTTGTTCCAGATAGCCATGAATTTCATAATATCTTTTATAATTTCTGTCATTTATGAGATGATGATATTTCAACAACTGTTTGTCCACAAAATCCATAACAGATTTTACTGTGTTGTTGAATTTTTTATCTGTAAAAGTTCCGTTTACTTCAAAATTTAACACGTCTATTCCTTTATCGTCCGTTGCTTTTACATTTTTCACATATGTCGCGTATTTTTTTCATTTCATCAACAGCTGTTTGAAAATCAGTTGTGTCTGGTAATAATCTGTTATCTTGTGGCCATGCAACATATACTGCTTCATCGGAATCTAAAAACTGTTTTAATGGGCAATTGGAACGCAATCCATCTTTCAGGGTCTTTTTGCATGGTATGTATACCGTTGGAAAACTTATTATAAAATCTTGAGCCATTGTTTCTTTCCTTGCTTACAACACAACAATTGTTTTATTTTTTGTATCAACATCTGCGTTTTTAAAAGAAACCATCTCTCCGTTATCCAATTCGATAATATCGCCACCGCCAAAGTTTTGGAAACAATCAACGATGCCTATCTTTGTTCCTCTACGAATAACATCAAAACCAATTAAATCAGATTGATAATATTCATTTTCTTTTAATTTTGGCAAATCATCACGCGAAATAAATAGTTCTGTGCCACGTAACGATTCAACAGTATTGCGGTCATTTATACCGTCTATTTTTGCAATTATAATATTTTGTTTTAAAACGCGGACAAATTGAAATCGTTCGGATTCGCATTTGTCGCAAATAATATGAAATTTTTTAAAATCTTCAGGTTTTTCAGCGAAACTTTGCACACGAAATTCACCACGAATTCCCTGAGGTGCAACGATTTTGCCAACTAAGATTTTGTTTGTTGTATTCATATCTAAAACCATACTTGGCGGTCACCCGCCAAGTATTTAAGCAAAATATTATTCAGCAACAGCTTCTGTTGCAGCTGGTTCTTCGGCTGGTGTTTCAGCAGCAGGTGCTTCTTCTGCAACTGGTGCAGGTTCTTCGGCTGGTGCTGCTGCAGCTTCTTTTGCAGCGGCTTCTGCGGCAGCTTTTTCTTCTGCGATTTTAGCCAATTTGTCAGCTTTGTCTTTAGCTTTCATCTGTGTTTTTTCAGATGGTTGATTTTTCTTTGTTTGATTTGGAATTGGTTTTGCTGCAACCAAACCTGCATTTACTAAGAATTTGTAAACACGGTCAGATGGTTTTGCGCCTTTAGCCATCCAAGATTTTACTTTTTCAATGTCTAAAACAACGCGCTTTTCGTCGCCTTTTGCTAACATTGGATTGTATTTACCAATTGTTTCCAAAATAGCCCCTGAATTACGTGCGTTACGAGAATCTGTAACAACTACGTGATAGTAAGGGCGTTTTTTTGCACCGTAACGTGCTAATCTGATAACTGTTGCCATTTTATTTTGCTCCTTAATTTTTTTTGCTTAGCCACCATAACCTTTGGCAATGGTGTGTTATCTTGTTTTTCCCAGAAACCACACAAACAAACACGCATCAAGAGCGAAACTCGCCGGTTGATGTTCCTTGTGCATGCCGCACACAGGTTTGTTGATAATGGCAATCTTTGGGATTTGCAGATGTATTATGTATTAAAAAATGTCAAAAGTCAAATATTTGTTGCCTTTTAACGCGCATTTTGGCAGCACTGATTTTGACAATACTGTATTTGCGGAATTACAGTCAAATGCACTGGTCGATGTTTTATCGTTTGTGCGCCATCAAATTCCAATGATATTTTTATATTAATATGTAATCTTTGATTATATGCTGGTTGAATACCGCGTTTGTTATTACAAATTTTATGTGTTGGTTGCATATTATTCAATTCATAACCTCCTCCCAAAGATTTTGGCTGCATATGATCCCATGAAAACGCCATTTTGTCAGCCTGATTTGTGCGATATTGCTGGATGCTGTCTGAATTTATCTTTATTGGTTGTCCACATAGTTTACAAACAGGGTAAACATGGTAATCACCCAAAATTTCATAAATTTGTTTAATTTGTTTGCGGTTAAAAATATTATTAATATGGCTGGATTTTATTAAATCCGACAACATTTTCTTTACAGTTTTTCGAACGTCCAAAGCAAGAAAAAACGCACATCCTTTTGTGGTCTGTGCGTTTATAAGAATCTTTAGTATTCTGTTTAAATGGGATTCATCCATTATATCAGTTATTTGTTTAATCTCTTTTAGAGTTCCTTTGACTTCGCTGTTGGTCATAAAATTTCCCCCTTTGATAATCAAAAACCTTTGATACACATATTATTACATAAAAACAGTACTATTTTTACGCATAAAATTGATTTTTGATATTAAATCACCTGGACTTTTTTTATCAAATATTGTATAATTAGGATCACTTGCCCGGCGGGTGTGGTATAATGGCAGCACGAAAGCTTCCCAAGCTTTAGACGAGGGTTCGATTCCCTTCGCCCGCACCAAGATTAAAGTTGGTTGTGAATGAAGCGGGTATCCTTGTTACGCACACATCAATTCGTTGCTAGTAACGCAACTTATTGTGTGTTTATACACTCGGATTCCCTTCGCCCGCACCAAAAATTTAACCGGCATTTTGCCGGTTTTTTATTTGATTCTGTTTCCTCGACAACGTCTAAGTAAATAATTTACACATTGAGCATAACCATGATATCTGACAGGGGGTAGTTTTTGTTGTGCTACTTCTATCATGCGTGCAATATAAAGCAATTGCTTCTTTTCTTCAAGAGACAATACATCAAGATATCGATCAACCAATATATGCATGTCAGATATCAGTTGTTTACAGTTTGTGTCTTGAACAACTTTGTTATATTGTCCAGATTTTTTATCAAATCTTATTTTTGGCATAGCTTTTTTACCTTTGGTAATTTTCTTTAATGTTTTCAAATTTTGTTTGCATGCTGCGCAATACTTTTCTTGATAAATTAAATTTTTGTTTGTTAAGTTGTTTTAACATTTTATCTAATAATATCCATTCATCAGGTTTTATGGTGTTATGATGAATAAAATAACTTATTTGGGCTGCCAAATCAGTGGCGTTTTGTTTTTGTTCGGAAACATTCGGGTTCATATAATCGTTATATGATTTTTTTTGTTCGTTCATATGTACCCCCTTTGTTAGTTAATGTTAATCTTTTAATGGTATTTGCAACAATTGTTCTGGGAAAATCAAATCTGGGTTTTCAATATTGTTGCGTTCAGCAATCATTGTGAACAAAATGCCTTTGCGCAGAAAATTACGTGCAATTATCCATAAACAATCACCGCGACGTACAGTATAAAAGGTATTGTCGTCGCCAGTCATTTCTGGCATGACGAAAGAATGTTCAATGTTTGCAATTGTTGTGCCTTCACTGTCATGTAAGCGGATATTTAATTTATATTCTTTGCCACTTTCTAGTTTACCAATGTTTGCGCCTAAACCAAAATTTTTATAATCAGATACGCGTGCAAAACCAATGTATTTATCGTTCAAAGATAAAGATACGCGCAATCTAGGTAATGCTCTGCCGGTCACAACCATACGGCCAGTATCTAAATAATCTATTTTTGAAACAACTAAATCACCATCAGCCAAAACTGGAGCTTGCATAATTTTGCTGCCATTTTTAGTCATTAACAAAGATACAGAATTTTTATAACCTTGTTCAGAAATATACACAAAAACAGAATCTGCAGATTTAATGTTTTTATCACTGTCTATTAAAGAAATCACATAATTACCAGGTTGTAAAGCATTTGATGGAGCATAAACAAATTCGCCGTCTTTATTTGTATGTTCTGTAGCAACTATTTTTTTGTTTATAACGACAGAAATATTAGATTCACGAACATTGCGACCTGCAACGATAATATTTCCTGATTTTTCAATTCTTACCAAATCAAATGAAGGCGTGGTTTGTTTTTTGTCGTTTTTGATTTGATGTATAACAGGTTCTGGAACCGATGGAGTTATAACTTTTACTGGCGTGTTGACTTTAAACAACATTATAAAAACAGCAATCAAAATAACCAATAAAGCACATAAAATAGGGAACCAATAAGATTTCAGCATACTTCTGTTTTTTGTTACTTTTGATTTATCTTTTTTTGTGTCTGTATTTTTCTCTTCTTGTTTCACAAAAACATTAAATCTTTGCAAAAATTTACGTGTGAAAGCACGGCGTCTTTCAAGCCAAGATTGTTGACGGTTAACCGCATCGTTTATCATGTCGTCTGTGGAACGTTTTGTTTTGCCAATATTTGTTGCTGCCATAATAATACCTCACGAAGTAATTGTCTTTGACAAAATTATTCCAAAAAATATTTATTTGTCAATGTTTTTATGGTATAATAACAAATGCAAAAATATACAGGAGACACTATGGTTCACAAAAGAATAGGTATTATGACAACAGGCGGTGATTGTTCGGGGTTGAATACGGTTATTCAACGTATTGTTGATGCTGGTTTGCAACGAAAATGGGATGTGATCGGAATAAAAAACGGGACAGATGGTTTGTATGCAAATCCGGCAAAAACGATTGAATTAGATGATAATGGTTTTAACTTTGCTTCGTCTCATATGGCTGGCAGTATTTTATCAAATGGTGCTACGGGTACAACAGGTTTTGAAATTGCTGCGAAAGATGGAAAATTAGCGGCTTTTAATAAAAGATTGCAAAAATCATTAAAAGAATTGAATTTGGATGCAATCGTTTTAATTGGTGGTAATGGGTCTTTGTCGCTAGCGCATACATACCGTGAAATATATAGTGGGGTTCAATTAGTGTGTATACCAAAAACTGTTGACATGGATGTGCCTTTAACAGATAAAACAATTGGGTTTGATACCGCTGTACAACAGTTGGCATCGTATTGCGAACAGTTGTTATTAGTCGCGCGCAGCCATCGTCGTTGGTTTGTTGTTCAAACAATGGGACGTAAATGTGGTAATTTAGCATTAAATGCAGGGGTAGCAATTGCGGCGGACGCAATATTGATTCCTGAAATTAAATTTGATGTGGATAATTTGGTTAAGCATATCAAGCAAACAAAACGAGATTATGGAATTATTATGGTGGCAGAAGGAATTTCTATTCGTGGCCATTCTGGAAAACCTGCAGATATGATATCGCGTATATTGAATAATGCAAAAATTCCAAACCGTGTTGCGTTTCCTGAATATGTTCAGCGGGCAGGCGACACTGTTGCAACAGATAGAATATTAGCAGCCGGGTTTGCGAATACAGCAATCAAAGCAATTGAAAATAATGAAACAAATGTTATGACAGTATTACAAAATGGTGAATATAAAACCGTATCTTTGAATGAGTTCTTTAATGCTGGCAGACAAGAAAAAGATCCAAATATTGTCGGTGTAATGACATCTAATCGTTATGTAGAACCAGATGATGTGTTATTACAAATCACAACAGATATGGGTATATATATCGGTGAAAAACGGAAATAAAAAACCGCCCGTTTGGGCGGTTTTTGTTTAACGTATCAAATCGACACCGTATGAACTTTCTATATTTTGTAATGATATTCTGTTATGTTTCATTCTTTTAACAACTTTATCTATGTCTTTTGCTTTTACTTCTTTTGATAATTCAGATTTCTCAAATTCTCTTATCGTTTTTCTTATGCTTTCATTTCCTTTAAAAATGAACTCCTGTTTTTCAAGATTATAATTATAATTGCTTTCGACAATAATAATATCACCTCGTGATGAAGCATAATAAGAAGTTGCTATATTTTCATTGTTGCATTTGACTTCTATAAAATCGTTATCTTTTACACCATCTCCCCATACTAAAGAATATGCCTGTAATAAACGCACGCCTTTCTCGGCCGGTGCAATAACAACGCATTTTTGTTTCTTTGATGTTAATAGGCGATATTGAACCGGACACATTTCCTTCATTGAATCAAGTTTTTGTTGCCATTCTGTTTTTTTTGTTTCTTGAATTTCTTTTTCAACTTCTTTTGACATTTTTAGACCTTTTGTATATATCATATCAAGATTACACAATGAAAGGACTATAATATAACATTAAAAAATATCAACAAAAAACCGCCCGTTTGGGCGGTTTTTTTAAGGAAGGGAACCTTAATTATTTTTCAGAAAAATCTGCATCCGTGGCACCTTTGTCACCAGATTCAGAAGGTTCTGACTGACCGTTTTGTTGGGCGGCTTGTT
>OMQP01000038.1 GCA_900313285.1 uncultured Pseudomonadota bacterium | reverse complement strand
TTTGGTAGCGGCGAAGGGATTCGGACCCCTGACCAAAGGATTATGATTCCTCTGCTCTACCACTGAGCTACGCCGCCAGCGCAACAGATTATAACAAACTTTTTTGACTTTGCAACAATATTTCTCTCGTTTCGGTTTGTTTTATAGTGCTTTTTATGATATAATGAATTTTATGAAAAAAATATACCTGACTTTGTTATTTTTATTTTTGCCATCCTTTGTGATGGCTGATTCTTGTATATTACCAGAAAGAAACCCTTTCTTTGGTACATATCAAAATCAGGTTGCCTTTGGTATAGGCCAGGGATTTGACACAGGATGGTTATTACCCCCGCCAACACGTCCAGTACCTTTCTATATTGGAACACTGCAATATTCACAACCTACTACCTTTTTCAGAGTACCGGCACGTCGTTCAATAAACATTTCTACGACAGTGGGATTACACGAAAAATATGGTTGGCACTGGCAGGATTATACAATTCCTATGATATATGTAACAGAAGATATCGCATTATTCCGCTATAAAAGATTATATATGGGCATGGGTGCTGGTGCCGGATTACAGGCAAAACAAAATGAACGCATTGGTTCAAAATTGCTTTTTCAATTCAAAGTAACTTTAGGTTATAATTTTAATAAAAAATGGGCCACAGAATTCTTTATTCAACATTTCTCAAATGCCAATACCGCCGATGAAAATAACTCTTATGCATTCTATGGGTTAGGTGTTACATATAATTATTAAAAATTACCAATTTATCGGCGTTTCGCCATTTTCGATTAAATAATTATTTGCAGATGAAAAGTGATGATTTCCAAAAAATCCACGATACGCCGATAATGGTGACGGATGTGCACTTTTTAAAACAAGATTATCTTTTGAATTAACATATTCTGCTTTCTTTTGTGCAAAAGACCCCCATAACATATAAACAACATGTTTTTTATTTTCAGCAACCGCTTTTATTACTGCATCCGTAAAAGTTTCCCATCCTTTGCCAGAATGAGATGCTGCTAGGTGTGCCTGGACAGTTAATGTAGAATTCAATAACAAAACCCCCTGTTTCGCCCATTCTGTCAAATCGCCATTTGTTATACTTTTGTGTCCAATATCAGATTCTATTTCTTTATATATATTTTGCAATGACGGTGGAAAATCAGTTCCTGATTCTACGGAAAAACAAAGACCATGTGCCTGGTGTGGTTCATGATATGGATCTTGCCCGATAATAACAACTTTGACTTTGTTCAACGGGCATAAATTAAACGCATTAAATATGTTTTTGGGTTCTGGATAAATAGTTTTTCCAGACATATATTCACTGCGCACAAAATCAGTTAATTTTTTGAAATAATCTTTTTCAAATTCAGTGTTTAATACATCTTTCCAAGATTTTTCTATCTTTACATCCATAACTAAACCTCTATCAAATGATTTTGTAATGATTTCCATAAAACAACATCTATGTAACCAATTGGCAAAGATGTTTCTTGATGTAAATGTTCAAACATATCGTCACACACTTTTTTGATATCTTTATCTAATTTTCCATTATCTATTTTTTTAGATAATTCAGGTTTTCCGGCGTATACAACCCCAAGACGTTGAATCCAAATATCATATTTAACAACATTTTCACCCAAATTTCGTGCCAAATGATTTGCTGTAATTTTTCCAATATGTGGCAATTTTTGTAAATAATTTAATTTATCATCTAAAGATAAACATTTATAAAAACCATCGCAGAAAACTTTGCGGTTATTCCAAATTTTGACTATCGCATTTATTTTATTTTTATTATTAAATATCTTTAATAAATCATCGGTTGATGGATTTTCTGGCATTTTTTCCATCAAAATTTTATGTATTTTTTTTGCAGTTTTTTGTGAAAAACCGCCGGCCAATATTACATACGATACACTGCTTGCAAAATCTTCTGGCGAAAGATGTGGCGGACAAGATAAAATTTCTTTGATTTCATCAAAAGATTTATCATCGCTGTCCAATCCCATTTTACGTAAATTGGAATCTAAATCTTCAAACCAAGATTTTGAAAACATTTTATTCATTTGTTTTTTTGAAATTTGTAATAGCCGTATAAATAACATTATTATCAGATGATTTATCTGAAGATATTATTTTTTGTCTGATTGCTTCTTTCGCTTTATTTAACGCTTGTTCTGATTTTATGATATCAAAACGTTTCTTTAATTCTTGATATCGTGCTATTTTAATAGGATCTTTGGTTGGATTATGGTGATTATTCAAAACTTCATATTCAAGTTGCGCATACTCTTCCCACAGCGGATCTGGTTCTTGCTGATGTCTGCCGTTTAAAAAGTTTATTTCGCCAAATTCGTTTATCTCGTAATCAGCCATAAACCACCTTTGTTTTTATTAGACCTGTTTTCCTTCTTTTAAAACCTGTTGTATTTTTTGTGTTTGCGTATTCTTGGCTTTTTTGGAAGCTTCTTTGAATTTATCGGTTTTATTTTCCGCGATATAATTATCATAAATACGTTTCAAATGGTCAACATAGCTTTCCTGATTTACATAATTATGAAAATTCAAATTGTGCAAATCTTTTACAAGAGATTTTAAACTGTCTTCTTTCACTCGTTCCAAAAACATATGAAATTGCACAACAGCGCTTTCAAATCTTGCATCAAAAACAGTATTATTTGTTACTAAATTTGATAAATCATTTATTTTTATTTCAATATTATATAGTGTTTTTTTCACACTATTTTGTTCCATGATTTTATCAAGTCCTGTTTTAACTGCCATATTGCCCCCCGTATTAAATTAGACATCCAAATTAGCATTTAATGCATTTTCTACAATAAAATCACGACGCGGTTCAACAACATCACCCATCAACATAGAAATAACTTCGTCTGCCTGGGAAGCGTCTGTAATTTTAACCTGGAACAAGGAACGATGATTTGGATCCATTGTTGTTTCCCACAACTGTTCCGCGTTCATTTCACCCAAACCTTTATAGCGTTGAATCTTTAAACCATTTTTCGCGTATTCAAACGCAGTATTCAACAATGCAAACGCCCCCCAAATTTTTTGAGATTTTGCTTTCACGCGCAAAGTTGTTGGTTTTGAAAAGATTTCTATCAATTCATCGCGTCCTGGCATACGTTGCCATGCACGAATTTCAGCAGAATTTATTTTTTCACGTGTCAAAACATGTGTTTCTGTAACACTGCGCAAAGTTCTTGTGATTTTAATACCTTCTGCATCGCTTGTTATTTTCCAACCACGTTCGAATTCAAGTTCTTCGTTATCTAACATGTTTTCAGCGGCAGCAAAATTTTCAGCGCTTTCATTTTCAAAAACTTTATTCAAAGCCAATGCTTCAACGAAACGCAATGGCATAATATGATTTAATGCCTGTAAATTGGTTTTCATATCATCAACTAATTCCAACAAACGTTTAAAATCAGCCCCTGCAAGTTGTTGCCCATCACTTGTTTCAATCATTCCGTCTGTCGCTAACTGATCCAACAGATAATCATCCATTTCGCGTTCGTTTTGGATATAAATCTGTTGTTTTCCGCGTGTTACACCATAAAGAGGTGGTTTTGCAACATAAATGTATCCACGTTCAATTGCTTCTGGCATGTGACGATAGAAAAATGTCATCAACAAAGTTTGAATATGTTGACCGTCGACATCAGCATCAGTCATGATGATAACTTTATGATAACGGAATTTTTCAATATCAAAATCGTCTTTACCAATACCGGCACCCAATGTAGTAATCAGCGCACCAATTGTATCAGACCCCAACATTTTATCGAAACGCACACGTTCAACATTTAAAATTTTTCCACGTAATGGCAATATTGCCTGGGTCTTTCTGTCACGACCCTGTTTTGCCGTACCACCAGCAGAATCCCCTTCCACAATAAACAATTCGCATTTACTTGGATCTTTTTCAGAACAGTTTGCTAATTTACCAGGCAAACTGCCCAATTCTGGGCCTGTCTTTTTACGTGATAATTCGCGCGCTTTACGTGCAGCTTCACGTGCAGTCGCCGCTTCGATAATCTTGTCGATTATCATTTTTGCAATTGTTGGGTTTTCTTCCAAATATTCATACAATAAATCATTTACAGTATTTTCGACCAATGGACGAACTTCACTGGATACTAATTTATCTTTTGTTTGGGAACCAAATTTAGGATCCGGTATTTTAACACTGATAATACTTGTTAAACCTTCACGGAAATCTTCCCCTGATAAATTAACATCTTTTTTAGTATTTTGTTCTGCAATATATTTATTTAATGCACGTGTTAAACCAGCACGGAATCCAGCCAAATGTGTTCCACCATCACGGTTTGGAATATTATTAGTAAAACACAATGATGTTTCTGTATACGCAGTTGTCCATTGTAAAACAATTTCAATATAAGAATCATCGATTGTTTTAATCATTTGAATAGGTTCTGCATTTAACAATTCTTTCGATTTATCAAGATATGTTGCAAAACCTTTTAACCCATCAGCAGAATGGAATTGACGTTCTACTTTTTCAGCCCCACGCAAATCTTCCAAAATAATTTTTACATTTGCGTTAAGATATGATTGTTCACGCAACCATACTTCCAATGTATCAAAATCGAATTTTGTACCTGTGAAAGTATCTGGTGATGGCAAGAAAGTTACTTCTGTACCATGTTCATGACCAGATTCATTTTTAACGATTGTTAAATCATTTGTTGGAACGCCATCTTTGAATGACATGCGCGCTTCTTTATCACCACGCCATACGCGTACTTCCAACCATGTAGAAAGCGCATTAACAACGGACACCCCGACACCGTGCAAACCACCGGATACCTTGTACGCACCATTTCCTTCGTTATCAAATTTACCACCGGCATGCAATTCGCACATAATAAGTTCCAGCGCACTGCGTCCTGTTTCATGGTTGATATCAAATGGCATACCACGACCATTATCACGTATAGTTGTCGAACCATCAGCATTCAAAGATACATACACTGTATCGGCATAACCCGCCATTGCTTCGTCAATAGAATTGTTCACAACTTCATAAATCATATGGTGTAAACCGTCCCCACCTTCACCGACGTCACCGATATACATTCCAGGTCTTTTTTTAACCGCTTCCAGACCCTTTAAAACTTTAATTGAATCACCAGTATATTCATTATTTACAGCCATTTAAAATCCTTTCTTTTTTGCTATGTAAAACATAGCAATTTATGATATAATTATCAAGAGAAAATAAGAAAAAAAGGCATAAAAAATGAAATCAACACATGGTGTTTATATCCCCAAAGAAGACGAAAAAAAATTCGTATCTGTGGGGGGAAGATTTGGTGCTGCAGCCCAATATACAAAATCTGATTATTTAACCCCTGGCAAAGTTGCTGAAAAATTTGGCATATCTATTGAAAAAGCAAAAAATATAATGAAAGACCTTATTTTTAAACGGGCATCTTTCGCGCTTAATGGACACAAAGCACCAATAGTAACCAAAATGGGAAAATCTGGGGAATGCATGTATTTACACCCACTTGCATTGGAAGCTTTTCAAAAATATATTGACCCACAAAAGGATTAAGAAATGAAATTTAAATTATTATATTATGGTGATATTTTAACAAACCCGAAAAAACGCGCACAACATATTGCTGATATTCGTATGCAATTTCACCCACAATTAAAGAAATTGGTAACATTTCAACCGTGGAATAATTTGACTAAATTTATGATGCCAGATGCCACAAAAAGTCCAATTATAACCCGTCATATTGGTGGCATAGATTGGAATCCAATTATTACGCCAAATTTAAAAATGATTGCAGAATTGGATATATTGTTAATGCACCCTGAAATCGTTGGGGTTCCACATTCCGATATAGATAATCGTGTTAAAACGATTCTGGATGGATTGCGTTG
>OMQP01000021.1 GCA_900313285.1 uncultured Pseudomonadota bacterium | reverse complement strand
ACAATGACAAAGTATGGATGGACAGAAAACAGCAGTGATTTAAATAACGGTGAATGGGCAGTGACATTTAGCTATGGCACAGTCAAGGGTGTTGCATTATGCAGCGACACGTCAAATAGTAGTGGTAGAGCACATGCAACAGCCGGAACACTGGAAGAAAGCGAAACTGGTCATTATTGTTGGTGCAAGGCAACCGGCATTGCTGAGCAGGGCAGCACGGAATATTGTCCTGTCGCGTCCTCTTCGTGGGTCTCCGGCTACATCTACGGCGATGCGAGCGCTACGAGTGGTTGCGCGTACGGCTGTGCGGCCGACTGCGCCAACGGCGTTCGGGGCGATTCCGGTCTCCGTCGGGCGGTGTTCGGGGTCGCACAATAATTTATCGGTTTGGTCATTCTCCCTGAATATAAAAACACCGGCATTTGCCGGTGTTTTTTTATGTTCGCAATCTTGGCACCATCAACCATTAAAAAAGAAGCGTGGGACAATAAGTAGATTTCTGAAACGAAGTGCACAGAAATCGTCACGATTGCCCCGCAGACATTATAATGTCAAGGGAATCCATAATAACAATGTTCGTTCTGGCACAACGGTAATGGATTGCCACGCAAACTGCGTTTGCTCGCAATGACATAGAACCTTAATCGTATTGTGGTTCCAAGCGTCGTAAAAAAACTATGTCATTCCGAGCGAAGCGTGGGAATCCATAGAAAGGTTTTGATTTTATTAACTATATGTCTTATTATTTTATGTATGAAAAGTTATCATGATTCTTATAGATACTATGTGTATATTATGGCTTCACAGAAAAATGGAACATTGTACACTGGTATCACAAATGATATATCACGACGTGCTTTTGAACATAAAACACATTTTAATCCGGAAAGTTTTACATCAAGATATAATGTTAACAAATTAGTGTATATAGAGGTTTTTGAAAACCCAGAATATGCGATTGTTCGAGAGAAACAAATTAAATCTTGGTCTCGTCAAAAGAAGATAGAATTGATACAATCTTTTAACCCAGAATGGAAAGATTTGTATGAATATTTAAATTGCTAGATGGCGTTCCGCGCAATGACACAGAACTTTAATAGTATTATTTCTTAAAATATTTTTTCAATGTTTCGTATGCAGTGTTAATGCGTGTAAATTCTGATGTTGAAGATTTTTCTTTTGCGGTATCTGGGTGATATTTTTTTGCCAACGCACGATATTTTGTTCCAACTTCACGCCATGATGCGGTTATTGGTAAATTAAATACAGCAAACGCAGATGTAATTTGTGATGATACTGTTTTTTTCGCCGGCATTTTATCAAATGTGCCACGTCCGGTTAAAAAATCATTCAAGAATTTTACATAATCATCTTCGTCTTTATTAACTTTTTCACGGTCTTTGTCGGCAATACCAAATGTTTCGCGTTCCCATTCTGCGTCAATTTCATCCGGTGTCATATTCGCATAATAATTCCAATTTTTATTATATTCTGCAGCGTGTTCTTTACAGAACATCCAATATTCTTTTAAATCACGTGATTTTGGGGCACGGCATGTGCCGGCTTTTGTGCAGCCCGGATGATCGCATTTAGTTATCATTTTTATATATCCTTAATTTCATTATGCGCCAATGGGTGCGCACTTTCGACCGTATCACGTAATTTTTCAGGTAAAACGTGAGTGTATATTTGTGTTGTTGAAATATCTTCGTGTCCCAACATTGTTTGAATCACACGTAAATTTGCACCACCCGCCAGCAAATGTGACGCAAAAGAATGACGCAATACGTGTGGTGATACACGATGTGGATCTATTCCGGCCAATACGGCACACTTTTTTAATATCTTGAAAAATCCATCGCGTGTTATATGACCCGTTTGAGAATTTGTTGGAAAAACATATTTAGAATTATCGTCACCACGGATTTCAAGCCATTTATGCAGGGCATCTTGGGCTGCTTCGTGCATGGGAACCAATCTTTCTTTGGCACCTTTGCCGTGTATTAACAATTTGTCGCCCAAATTTGCAGACATTGGTAATTCACATAATTCTGATACTCGCAACCCGGATGCATACAATAATTCAATCATACATTTAAGACGTACAGATGTTTTTATATCACCCGATGATGATATCAGTAATTCTATTTCGTGGGCGGATAAATATTTGGGCAGGGCGCGTCCGCGTTTTGGTAATTCCAATGTACTGGTTGGATTTTTTGTTATGATTTTTTCCAACATCAAAAATTTATAAAATGTACGCAGTGCGCTGGCTTTACGGGCAACAGATGACGCTTTGTCTGGCAGGTGCGAAAGGTAATTTTGTATGTCTTCATTTGTCGCATCTAATAAATTACCAATTGTATCCTGGGCATGATGCAGGTCAGACGAATACGCATCAAGTGTTTTTTGACTGCGACCTTTTTCAGCCGATAATGCTTCTAAAAATATATCTATATAATTCATGGAAACAGTACCACTTCTGTAAATTCAGGATGATTAGGAAAAGATACCATCATTAAAACGATGATAATAATTATAATCGCCCAAATGAAAAATTTTTTTTGTTTTTTTCTTTTATCATAAAGTGGCATCTTTAATCCTATATCGTATCAAAACTGGTTATAAATACGCATGCGGCCGCAATGATAATAATTTGTGGTGAAATAATCGCAACCAATGGCGGCAGGGTGCCTGTATTGCCCAGTGCGTTAAATAAATTAACAATAAAATATAATGCAAAACATGTCAAAATTCCTAAACTGAATTTTGTGCCAAAAGTGTAATTTCTGCGCTGGCGCGTTTGAGAAAAAGCAATCCCTAACATCACCATTGCCATCATATTCAATGGTAAAAACAGTAATGTCCAAAATTGAACCAAATGTCCACGGGTTGAAACACCAATTGCGTTCATTTTTCGTATAAAATTTGGTAATTTCCAAAATGATATTTGGTCGGGTTGTAAATATCTGTCAAGTACAGTTTGTGGCGTTAATTTCGTTTCAATGTGCCGATCACCACTTGTTGGTATGCCGTCAGAATTTATAATACTTGCTTTTTCTATATCAAAACCATTTTCAGATAATACAGCCGTTTTTGCTGATATGCGTTCTTTTAATTTAAATTTCTCATTTTGGGATAAAACAGTGATATCCCTGAATATAATGTTATGTTCTTTTGATATATTCATCCCCATTGCACGTACTGTTAAAAATCCATTATCGGCAGATTCGCGTAACCATATTGCATTATCTATTAACTGTAATTGGTGGTTCGTTAATTTGCGTGTCGTAAGATTCACTGAATACGGATTTACAAGGCATGTCGCAATAATACCAATAATACATGCACCAATTAAAAAAGGGCGTGCGATTTGAAAAGGTGATAACCCCGCACCAGATATAATAACCAATTCAGATGATTTTGTTAAATTATAGAAAGCAACCAATGTTCCCATAAATACAGCTAATGGCAAAAACATAGGTATATATTCCAACAATCTTACCCATGCATCCATGATTGTAGACAATGCATCGGGGTTAGAAGACAATCTTTCTACGAAAGTCACAGCAAATATAACCCCGGAAACTGTTAACATTACCAAAAGAAAGCTCGCAAAAAAGCGTCGCATCAGGAATAATGTCAAAACATTTGGTCTGAATCTATACATAATATATATAGTATAATAGTTTGAAATGATAATTGCAAAATTAAAATTTATGTTTTATTGTTATTGTAATATTTAAGGTGAAAGTTATGGAAAAAAAGCCAATATCCCGTCAGGGATTCGATAATTTAATCAAAGAATTAAAAGATTTAAAGGAAAACCAAAGACCTGAAATCTTGAAAGTTGTTCAATGGGCGCGTTCCCTGGGTGATTTGTCTGAAAATGCAGATTACAGTGCCGCCAAAGAAAAACAGCGCCAAATCGATAAACGTATTCAATTCATAGAAAATATAATTGAAAATGCCCAGGTCATAGATGTTGATAATTTGTCTGGTGATCGCGTTGTTTTTGGCGCAAAGGTTATTACCGAAGATGAAGATGGTAATAAAATGGAATGTCGTATTTTGTCTGATATTGAATCTGATGGTCGTTTGGTAATATCTTGTACGTCACCTGTTGGACGTGCGTTGATTGGCCATTGTGTTGGGGATACCTGTACGGTAAGGTTGCCAAGTGGTGAAAAAGAATTTGAAATCGTCGACGTGAAATTCAAGGATTAACATGTCAATTCGTGTTTTACCTGATTTTTTGATAAACCAAATTGCTGCAGGTGAAGTGGTTGAACGTCCGGCCAGCGTTGTCAAAGAATTAGTTGAAAATGCGCTGGATGCTGGGGCTGACCAAATAATAATAGATGTTGTCGATGGTGGCCGTACTATGATTTCTGTGATAGATAATGGTCGCGGAATGGATAAAGTAGATTTGGCGAATTGTGTTTTGCGACATGCAACATCTAAATTGCCTGATGATGATTTATTGAATATAAATTTTATGGGTTTTCGTGGTGAAGCATTGCCTTCTATTGCATCTGTATCTGATATGGAAATAGATACAAATAATGAAATGGGTGAACATGGTTTTCATTTGGATGCGAATACAAATGAAATAAGACCGTCAGATTGGGAAAATGGAACACGTATTCGTGTCGCAAATTTATTTGCAAAAACACCAGCACGTTTAAAATTTTTAAATACTGATAAATCTGAATTGTTGGCTGTTGTTGATGTTGTTAAACGTCTTGCTATGTCGCGCAGTGATGTTGGATTCTTGCTTAATAATAAATGGCATTTTCCAAAAAATCAGGAATTGATTGAAAGAATTATATCTGTTATGGGCGAAGATGTGCGGGGGCAAATGTTACCTGTTGATGCAAAATCTTCATCTTCAGATATGCGTATTCATGGATATATATCGCATCCAACATTAAAACGCGCTTCAAGTGTTGATCAGTATTTATTTGTAAATGGTCGACCTGTTAAAGACAAGGTTTTAATTGCGGCCCTGCGTGCAGCATATATGGATGTTATGCATGCGCGTGAATTTCCATTGTGCGCATTATATCTTGAATTACCGTCAAATAGTGTTGATGTAAATGTTTCACCTGCAAAAACAGAAGTTCACTTTCTGGAACCAACACACGTACGCAGTTTTATCATTAAAACTTTGCGTGATGTTTTGTCGAAAACATTAAATCAAAATACTTTTATGGAACCTGTACACGACACATTTGCAGATAATAAAAATTTTGATTTACCACCAATGCAAACTTTTTTAAATTCTGGTTTGAATACAAATAATTTATATGCGAAAAATTTTGTTGCAGAACCAATTGTAAGCCAACAAAACTGCTGTACGGAACCGGAAATAAAAGCACAAGAAACAGAATTTGATTTGCCACTTGGTCGCGTTATTGGCCAATTAAATAACAAATATATTTTGGCTGAAAATGTAAATGGTTTTGTAATTGTAGACCAGCATGCTGCACATGAAAGAATTACATATGAAAAATTGCGTAAACACGAAATAAAAACTCAACCACTTTTAACACCTGTGGTTATTAAATTACGTCGTGAAGATGTAGATGCTGTTTTGGTAATAAAAGACGAATTGAAACAATGTGGATTAGTGGTTGATGAATTCGGTGAAGAAGCAATAGCAATTTTTGAAAAACCTGCCGATTGGGATTTAAATTGGGAAAAATGTCTGCAAGAAATTGCAGATGAAGTTCGTTCGTATGGTCATTCGTCGCGCTTAAATGAAAAATTACATTTAAAACTGGCTAATTATGCATGTCATCATTCGGTGCGTGCCGGACGTAAATTAAATATGGCGGAAATGGACGCACTTTTACGTGATATTGAACGCACAGAACACGGTGGTGAATGTAATCATGGTCGCCCAGTTTACAAGGTTATTTCTATATCCGAATTGGATGCAATGTTTGAACGTATATAATGCGGTTTTTGCTTTACTTATCTTTGAATTTTTACTAGTGTTATCTTATAAAAAAGGAGAACATTCATGAATGAAACAGTAGAAGTTGTAAATCAAGTGACTCAAAATGTTCCATTGGCTCAAACCCAAGATGGTACATGGGGTATGATTATATATTGCGTTGCTATTATGGCAATATTGTATTTCTTTATGATACGCCCAAATAAAAAACGTTTGGCTGAATATCAAAAAATGTTGGACAGCATAAAAGTTGGCAATCGTGTTTTGGCTGCCGGAATTTATGGTGTTGTAAAAAAAGTAAACGAAAAAACTATAAATATGGAAATCGCAAAAGGTGTTGTTGTTGAAGTTAACAAAAACGCTGTTGCGAATATAGAATAATTTCAGGGGTTGTGGTATGTTTAGAAAACTGGCTATTATTTTTATTTCTTTGTTTGGGGTTTTGTTGGCGGTTCCAACCTTATCACCAAAATTGGCACCGTATTTTCCAAATTGGATTCAACCAATTCCATTAGGTTTGGATTTAAAAGGTGGTGCGCAACTTTTGTTAGAAGTTGATACAAATGTTATGTTAAAAGAAAAATCAGCGCAACTTTATGATGAAGTGCGCAGTGCTTTGATTGACAGAAGCAAGGGTGTTATCCGTTTTTCTGAATTGCGCAATACTGGTAATGGTGTGTCATTGGTTGTTCGTGAAAGCGATGAAGTATCAAAAGCCAAGGGACGTTTAAAAAGCGTTTTGGGTAATAATGTAGATGTTGCGTCATCTGGTAAAACTTTGACAATATCATATACAACAAAAGCGCGCGAAGAAATGATTACAGATGCTATGAATCGTAGTATTGAAATTGTTCGTCGCCGTATAGATGCTTTGGGAACAAAAGAACCATCTATTCAGTCCCAGGGCGGAAAATACATATTGGTTCAATTGCCAGGTGTTGATAATCCAGAACGTATAAAAGAACTGATTGGAAAAACAGCAAAGATGACTTTCCATTTGGTAAATGAAAACATAACAAATGAACAATTGGCATCTGGACATGCACCAAGTGGTACAATGTTCTTGCAATACATGGATAACCCAGGTCAAATGATACCTGTGTATTCAAGAGTGGAAGTTTCTGGTGACAGTTTGAAAAATTCAGAAGCGTCTTTTGATCAAAATAATATGCCTGTTGTTACAACTGAATTTGATGCATCTGGAACGCGTCGTTTTGCAAAATTAACAACAGAACATGTTAATGAACGTTTTGCAATTGTGTTGGATGACAAAGTTTTGTCCGCTCCAACAATTCGTGAACCAATTCCAGGTGGCCGTGGTCAAATATCTGGTGGCTTTACATTACAGGGAGCAAAAGATTTGGCAGTGTTATTACGCAGTGGTGCGTTGCCTGCGCCATTGGAAGTTATCGAAGAAAGAACTGTTGGGGCAGGTTTGGGTGCTGATACAATCGCTACAGGTAAAATAGGTTCCGTTGTTGGCGTTATATTTATCTTGGTATTTATGGCGATGTTGTACGGTATATTTGGTCTGTTTGCGGATATCGTTTTGATAGTGAACCTTTTGATGATAATTGGTGTATCTGCACTGTTTGGGGCAACTTTAACATTGCCTGGTATTGCAGGTATCGTGTTGACATTAGGTATGGCTGTGGACGCAAATATTTTGCCATTCGAAAGAATACGTGATGAAGTACGCAGTGGTGTGCCAACATTACGTGCAGTAGATTACGGTTTTACACGTTCAACAAAAACAGTTTTGGACGGTGAATTAACCAATTTAATCTGTGCATTGATTTTGTTCCAATTTGGTGCGGGCCCAATTCGTGGATTTGCAGTCACATTATCAATCGGTGTTATGACAACATTGTTCACTTGTTTGTTGTTAACACGTGTTTTTGTTGATTGGTATATGAACGGCAAAAGCAGAAAAATTGGTTATATAAGAAATAAATAAAGAAAGTGCAAAAGGGGAAGTATTATGAAACTGCATTTTATGAAATATCGTAAATTGTCATATTGGATTTCTGCAATTTGTGTTGTGCTGTCCATATTGTCAATCGTGTTCAAAGGTTTTAATTATGGTATTGACTTTTCGGGTGGTATTTCTATGGAAGTACAACCTGTAAGTGCCGAATATACCGTTGATAAAATGCGTCATGATTTGGCAGCATTTAGTCCTGAATTACAATCAGTTGACGGAAATGCTGTTTTGTTGCGCGTAGGTTTACCAAAAGGTTCAACCGACGAACAACAAAATCAACGTGTTGCAGAAATCAAAAACATACTTGGCGATCGTGTCACATATTCCCAGGTTCAAGTTGTTGGACCAAAAATAGGTGGCGAACTTATTCGTGGTGGTATTTTAGCAATATTGGTATCATTTATTATGATGGCAATTTATATATGGGTTCGTTATCGTGGCGGTTATGCTGTCGGGTCTTTTGTGTCATTGATATTTGACTTGGTTTTAATGTTTGGGTTCTTTTCAATCGCAGGTCTTGAATTTAATCAAACGGCAATTGCGGTTATTTTGATGGGTGTTGGATATTCTGTAAATGATAAAGTTGTGAATTATGACAGAATAGATGAAAATATTAAAAAATATCACAAAATGCCAATCAGCAATATAATCGATTTATCTGTTAATGAAATGTTATACCGAACAATAATGACCAGTGTATCTACTATATTGGCTATGGTTGGTATTTATATGTTTGGTGGTTTGATGTTGCGTGAATTTGCAATAGCCATGACGTTCTCGATTATAAGTGGAACATTAACAAGTATTTATATTTCTAATGTTATTTTGTATCACTTTAATTTAAGAGAAACTGATTATTAAAAATAATATCAGGTCAAGTAAAGGAAAGGGGAGGAAACAACAAATGAAAATAACAAGAATCTTTTTTGTACTTGGTCTGGTTTGTTTGCCGTTTTTTGCAAACGCATCAGATATTTTTCATGACGATGTAAAAATTCAAGATGGCATAGATGTTCGTGCTGTATCTGATGCTTTTGCAGATATTTATGAAAAATTAGACAGTGTTAATTGGGCCGGAAAAAATATCGAAGTTGCCATTGAGAGTTTGGAAAAATTAAATCCAAATGCACATATTGCAGCAACCGGCGAACGCGCAGTGTTGGTATGGGGTGATGAACTGATTGCTAATTACCCATATCCAGCGGCAAAAGATTGGAAAAGTTATGGTGAAATAACAACAGCATTACTTTTGAAAATGCGCGCAAAAGATCCTCAATTACAATCTTTGCATGATGCAGGTTTGTACCAGGTTGTCGTTGATGCATTATTATCTGGTATCGATCAAAATGGTCGATATATCTATTCAAGGGATGCAATAAATGATGATGATACACGTATATTAACCAGTATTGGTTTTGATGGTGGGCGCGATTTCAAGGGGAATTTTCGTGTAACAGGTGTTTATAAAGATTCGCCTGCTGATATGGCTGGTTTACATGAAGATGATATTATTTCCGAAGTAAATGGTCAACGTGTTGCACAAATGTCCGATGCGGAAATGTCTGCAATTTTATCAGGGTATAATTCTGGAACGGCTAAATTAAAATTGTTAACACCGTTTGGAAACAAAAATGTAACGTTACGTCGTGCAACTGTTGTTTTGGCGGATGCGGATATTATTCATCGTGGTAAAAATGAAACAACAGATGGTATTTTGGAAATCGTTGTTCATAAAATATCAAATGGCGCAGTTAATATTATAAATGAAGCATTGAATACATATAAAGATATTGGTGGCATAGTTCTTGATTTAAGAACAAGTGTCGGTGATGATGAAAAAGCTGCAGCAAAACTTGCTGGATTGTTCATTGGTCAAAAACCTGTTATGGTAATATCAGAAACAGCAGTTGATGAATTAGAAGTTGTTCCGGGTGGTGATGCGATTACTAATGTTCCGGTTGTTGTTTTGATTTCTGATACAACACGTGGCACAGCAGAAGCAATTGCGGCGGCATTTTATGAAAATAAACGTGGTGTTTTAATTGGTACACCAACTGCGGGGCGTTCAAGAATAGCAACTTTCATAGATTTAAAAAATGGTGGCGTTTTGGAATTGTTAAATAAATCAGTGAAAACAGGTAATGGTAATGTGCTTGATGGCCGTGGTGTGTTTCCATTGGTTTGTTTATCGAATATAAGAAATGAACAACAACAGGAAGCGTTCTTTCTTAATATATTAAATGGTAATTTTAATGCGCGTGATTATAACAGCAAAAAAGATGTCGATGTAAAGGCATTACGCAAAGCATGTCCAAACATCACAAGTGGGGCAGATGAAGACAATATGTCTTCTGCGGTCAGCATTAAAATATTAACAGATAAAAAAATGTATAACGAATTAATGGATTTATAAAATGTTTATAAAATACGATAATACACTTAAATGGAAATGGATAGCATATGGCGCAATTATTACATTCGCGTTAATTGTGTTGGGATTGTTAGGGTTGGATAAATGGTTGTATTCACTTATTCATAATCCAATGTGTAATCCATGGGTTTATGTCAGTACTGCATTATGTTCAATTTGTATATTTATTGGTAAAATATTTTCCGCAAAAATGTGGTTGATATTTACATTTTTATCTGTGGTTGCATTCTTTATATATAAGGCAGTTAAAAATGAAAATGATTTTAGATATGCTTTTATAAAAATTAAAAACAGTTATGTGTTTTATGTTTTTTGTTCTGTGTTAATGGCATCTTTGACAACAGGTATATTAAAGGTTTTAATTGGTCGTTCACGTCCAATTATATACGAAGCATTAAATACATCAGTATTTGTTCCGGGAACATATGAATATGTGTTTAATTCAATGCCATCTGGACATACGGCGGTGTCATTTGCTGGTTTGGTTATGATTGGAATGTTGTTCCCAAAAATTAAATGGGCAACATGGACAACGGCGATATTGGTTGCTTTGTCACGTTTATATGTTGGTGTACATTGGGCCAGTGACGTTATATTTGGTGCATTTATCGGTATGATATGTGCCGATGTAGTAAAGGCAGTTTTAAAGAAAATAAATTCAAAATAAAAAACAGGGGGAAAACAAAATGATACAGCACGCGGAAACCCGCAGAAATCTACACACACACACACACACACACACACACACACACACACACACACACACGGGTGTCTTTGTAAAATAATATTATCCATAACACAATAAACCTGGAATGGTATAACGAAGATACAAAATTAACGGTCCCAACCACATCAAATACATGTACATATGACGGTGGAATAACATTACCATCAACGAACCCAACAAAAACAGGATATACATTCCGTGGCTGGCAGGTACGTGTCGCACAATGTAGTTTAAGCAATTTAGACGCAAGTATTGGCACATCGTGGGATGCAACACATGTAAGATGGAAAACGATAAATGATGGTTATGGAACCGCGATGCAGTCTGCTTTTGGAACAGAAAACAACAGTGATTTAGACAATGGAGAATGGGCGGTAACATTTAGTTACGGTACTGTAAAAGGGGTAGCTTTATGCAGTTCAACAAGCGGTTCGTACCATGAGATTGGCTCCCCAAATGAAAACGCAGAAGGGGAAAACTGTTGGTGTAAAGCAATTTCTTATGCATCAGAAAACCAGAATTTTTGTAATGTTTCTTCATCTCCATGGGTATTGGGATTAGGATATTCCAATGCAGATTCTTGTAAACATGATTGTGCATATAATTGTGCTGGTAATATTCAAAGCGGATCTCAAAGTACTACTAATTACCGGAGAGTATTGTATGGTATAACACAATAATTATTAAAAAACACCGCCCATTTGGGCGGTTTCTTTATATATAAATAGATTTTTGCACTTTGGTTAAAATTGTGATAAAATACCAATTATGACTAAAAGGGCAAAGTTATTACCAGAAAGTATTTCATCCGTGCTGCGCGATTTGTCGTTGCGTGGTTTGGGGATAGTGTTTTGTTTGTTATCTGCCATTTTTATTTTAAAATTGTTTTTTATGAATCCGTATTTAACCGGTGTTGGCGCGTATGGTTCATTCGGTAATCAGGGCATATTTGGAAATACTGTCGGTTTTATTCGTTATATTATTGGTTTTTTACCAACATTGTTTTTGTTCCTTTGCCTGGGGCGTTTTGGATTAAGTTTGTTAATAAAATGGGATGAAGAACGCGCACCTGAATATAATTTATTGCGTGGTTTTGTCACATTATGCATTGGATGCAGTGCATTGGGGTTAATGTTTCCATCAAAAAGTTATGGTGGATTGGCTGGGGCTATTGTCAGTGCAGATATATCGCCGATGTTATCTGTTGTGTCATTGCCAATCGGTATTTTGTTTTTTGCTTTGTTCTTAATTATGGCGGGTATTTTATTACATATAAAATGGGAACATGTTAAGGGGGCAATTAAAACAACATATCATTTAACACGTTGGGTTTTGTCTGCATTCCATCTTATTAAACCAATCGAAACCGAAGAAGATGAAGAAGAATACGAAGAAGATGAAGAAGAGGAAGAAGACGAAGAAGAGGAAGAAGAAAAACCAAAGCGCAAACGTGCCACACGTAAACGTCCTGTTGCAACTGTCAGTGGTGCTGTTGCACACGAATATGAATTACCTGATCCAGAATTACTTGAAAAATCTGTGTTTGGAAAAAATGTTATTACACCCGAATTTAAACAAACCGCCGTTTTATTACAGGATCATTTTGAAGAATTTGGTATCTTTGGCAAGGTTGCCGGTATTAAACCTGGACCAATCGTTACGCAATATGAATTTGAACCAGAACCAGGAACACGTATAAATAAAATTACTGATACTGCAAAAGATATGACACGTGCGATGGCAACGGAAAAAATCCGTATTACACCAATTCCGGGAACTCAATATATCGGTGTTGAAATGGTGAATTTAGATCGCAAAACTGTGCGGTATCAAACTTTGATGTCAAACCCAAGTTTTGTTAATTCAAGATATGCAATACCACTGGCACTTGGTGTGAATATTGCCGGTGAATCTATGTATTATGATTTGGCAAAAATGCCACATATGTTGATTGCCGGACGAACAGGTTCTGGAAAATCTGTGTTTGTGCAATCTATAATTACATCTATTGTTTATCATTTTACACCGGATAAATGTAAATTAATGATTGTCGATCCAAAGGCGGTTGATTTTGCCGCATGGGAAAATATTCCACATTTAATTACACCTGTGGTTACAGATGCGACAGAAGCTGTAAATGCATTAAAGTGGTCCGTACGTGACATGGAAGACAGATATAAAAAATTACAGAAAATGGGTGTGCGTAATATCGCAGAATATAATGAAAAAGTTGCGGCACTACGTGATAAAGGCGAAGTTTTAACAGAACAGGTTGTTGTTGGAACAGATGAAGAAACCGGTGAATTTGAATTTGAAACAAAACAAATAGATTTATCTGATATGCCATATCTTGTTATTATCATAGACGAGGTTGCAGACCTGATGACAGTAGCCCGCAAAGATGTTGAAATGTGCGTGCAAAGATTGGCACAAAAGGCGCGTGCCGCCGGTATCCATCTTGTTATGGCAACCCAGCGTCCATCGGCTGATGTTATTACTGGGGTTATCAAAGCAAACTTTCCAACACGTATTTCATTCCAGGCGCGAAGCGCAATAGATTCTATGACAACATTGGGTGAAAAGGGCGCTGAACAATTGTTGCCTTGTGGTGATATGTTATTTAGTGAAGCAGGGCGCGCACCTGTACGTATACATGGTGCATTCATAGATAATGATGAAGTTAATCGTGTTGCAGATTTTCTGCGCGAACAGGGTGAACCCGAATATGCCGATGGTGTGACAAGTGAAGATGGCGGTGATACAGGTGTTGTTCCAGGTATGCCTATGTCCAAAGAAGCAAAATCTAACGATTTATATGAACAGGCAAAAGAAATCGTAATACGTGATAAAAAACCAACTATTTCATATATCCAACGCAGATTGGGCATTGGTTATAACAAAGCTGCCACATTGATTGAACGCATGGAAAATGAAGGTGTGGTCAGTGCCCCTGATGCTGGTGGCAAAAGACATATTCTGTAAAATCACAATTTTTTTGTTTTTTGTCTTTTTTCTATCCCCTTTTTGTGATATAATATAAGAAATTGGAAAGGAGTTTTTTTATGAAAAAGTATACACTTGCGTTGGTTTTGTTTGCGGTATTGCCGATTGTTTCTGCTGATGCGGCATATCAATATGAATCAAGAAATGGTTCGTATTATTCAGCGCGTCCTGTAAAAACAAGTACATATAAAAAATCAGCACGCAGAAGTGGCGGATATACAAATACTATCACTAATAATTTTTATTATACGGGTCAACCGGTACAACGTTCAGCATATTCTGCATATAATTATGATGATGGTTATGTTGCTGCACCTGCAAAGAAAACGACTAAGAAAACTTCTTATTCTTCACAGATGCGTAAATATTTCTTGGCACATCCTTTCTTTCAACCATTACAGGGTAAATTTGGATCTGTCACAGATGTATCTTATACACAAAATAGATTTAATTTTGATATCATAGACGGTTCTACTTTGAATATAGACAAGGCATCAACTACCTATCGTCAGGCTACACCAAAGGGCGCAGTTGGTATCAGTGGAAAACAAGAAACATCACAATTTTTAGTCAAAGAAGATTTCAGTTATGGTATTTCTGATACTTTGGCAATTATTGGAATGGCGCAATATGATAAAACCAAAGTTCAATTAAATGATTGGTCTGGTGGTGAACCAGGTGACAGTTCTTCAAGTTCCGGATTAAATATTTTTGGTATTGGTTTACAAAACCGTTTTGTTGATAACGATAAATGGATAGCAAGTATTGCTGGCTTTTTCCAACATCAAAAAGATACAGCAAATACATTCATCGGGGAAATAAAAGCTGGTTATAAAATTGACAGAACAACATTATATGGTTTGGGTCGTTTCGGTTATTCTGATTTAATCGAAGGAGATACATACGGTGCTTTGGTTGACGCTGATGATGGTGACTGGTTAATGTTGTCTTATAACACAAACATCAAAGATGTGGTTTATGTCGAAGGTGGCATCGGTGCGTTCGCAGTGTTGAATAAATATTTTACATTAAACGGTGAATTGGTATATGGTCATTATGACTGGCACAGCCAATTGAATATCAAGGGTGCAATTGGGTGGCAACCTGGTGATATGTTTGCTTTGAATTTATATGCATCAACATCATTATATGATTCTGCAAAAGAAAAAACAAAAACTTATATGAATTATGATGTTAATCCAAATGGTTATCCTGTTGTAGATGGCAGCCCAGTATTTACAGACAGTAAATTATTGTATACAACGGGTGATTATAAAATCAAAGATTATAATGAATGGAAAATTGGAATTCAGGCAATCTTTTATTTCTAATTGTATTAAACATCTAGTGTGAAATTGATGAAAAAGTATTTGTTGTTTTTAGTTGGGGTTTGTTTTGTATTAAACGCATATGGTGAAGAGGTCGTGTTATCTGATACGTCTGTATCTGGTGATGACGTTGTAACAGAAGAACCTTTTGTTGCACCACAAACAACAAATGCATATCCATCGTCACAAACAGAAAATTATGTTTCACAACAAATAAAACCTGCAACAAAATCTTTATTGTTGAACGATACTTCTGATCCTCTTTTTTTGATACCTGATAATAAATTTTTATCGGATACGTATGTTTTTCATGTGGATAGAAAATTACGCCTGGGTCAATATATTGGATATGGGATAAATAACAATTTTGTGATACATGCGAACATGCATTACCAGATTGATTTTTCTGGCCATGATGAACATGGTTTTTCTGCAACTGAATTTGGTGGTGTGTATCGTATGAGTCATGGTTTTAATCAATCTCATATAATTTCAGATGCATTATTTGGGTTGAAACTTTGGGGATCATCACATGTAAGAACACCAGAATATGCAGATTCTTCGTATTATGCGGGACTTCGTTTTGGACGCCAATTTACTGGTGTGACATTATCAGGCACTGTGAAATCTACATGGGTTTTTGATGATGAACGTGGTTTATCATACATAGATTTTATACCAGAAGCATATTTTCGTTTCAAATATGACTGGCGTGCAGGAATTGGATTTGATTTTCGTAAATCTACAAATACTCATTTAATGGATAACCAAGAATGGTTGAATTTAAAATTGTTGCGTCAATATGGTAATACACAATATGTCGGCCATTTTGATTATGAATTTGATACTGGTGAAGTTCAAGTTGGGGCAGATATCAAAATATTGTTCTAGTTATTTTTCTTTCTGAATGAATTCCAATAATCAAAACGTTTTTTGATTTCGCGTTCAAAACCACGTTCGATTGGTTTATAAAAACTGACACGTTCCATGCCGTCTGGGAAACAATTTTGACCACTGCATCCACTTTCTGTTTCTGGATCATAAATATATCCATCGCTGTATCCAAGATTTTTCATCATCTTGGTTGGCGCATTTAAAATATTTTTTGGTGGCATCAAACTGCCAGTATCACGGGCAACGCTATACGAAGCCATTTGGGCCTTATATGCGGAAATGCTTTTAGGAGCAGTTGCTAAATATATAACCAATTCTGTTAATGCAATATCTCCTTCGGGGGAACCCATGCGTTCATAAATTTGCCATGCAGATAATGCAATTTGCATTGCATTTGGATCTGCTAATCCAACATCTTCCATCGCAAACCTGGTAAGACGACGCAAAACGTAACGAGGATCTTGCCCAGAAGTTATCATACGAGCAACCCAATAAAGCGCTGCGTCTGCATCTGATGAACGTAATGATTTATGAACAGCAGAAATTAAATTGTAATGTTCGTCGCCACTTTTATCAGATAATGGTGCTCGTTTTTGAACGGTTTCATCTAATTTTTCTGGGGTTAAATCTTTTTTAAATTTTGCCCCAGATATATATTCTATTGTGTTTAAAAGAAAACGTGCGTCTCCATCAGACATTTGGCATAAATGTATGCGCGCATCATTTGTTAATGGTAATTTTTTGTTTAAAAATTTTTCTGCACGTTCTGTTAACACTAGTAAATCAGCCGTGGACAGCGGTTTTAATACACCTATATGGCATCGTGAAAGCAGAGCATTATTTAAATTAAAACTTGGGTTTTCAGTTGTTGCACCAACGAATGTAACTGTGCCGTCTTCAAGATACGGTAATAATGTATCCTGTTGTGTTTTATTAAATCTGTGTATTTCGTCGATAAACAAAAGTGTGTTTCGACCAATGTCGCGATTCATACGGGCAGCGTCCATGGCTTTTTTTATATCGGCGGTTCCAGAAAAAACTGCGGACATTGGAACAAAATCCATGTCTATGGAATTAGCCAACGCACGTGCAATTGTTGTTTTGCCACATCCTGGGGGACCCCATAAAATAAGGTTTGATAAATTACCATTATCCACCATGCGACGAACAATGCCGTTTTCGCCTAATAAATCAGTTTGACCAACAATTTCGTCAATTGTTTTTGGTCGCATTAAATCAGCAAGTGGTCTTGTCATTTTACTTTTGTTTTATTTAATGTTTATTTGTGATATAATGATTGTATTAAATAATGAAAGGATTATCAAGTTGCTAAATAAAAATTCTGAATTTGCTTTGGCGGTTGCCAATTTGGCCGCAGCAGCGATTTCTGCAAACCCTAAATTAACCATGAAAGATGCTGTAAAACAGGCACGTGAATCTTTACGTGGTGCTTCTGTTTCACAACAGCAAATTGCAGATTCTGTGACGGACGATGCAATTCAGTGTCTGGAAGATGGTACATGGCATGTCATGTTAAAACGTTATATAAAACGAAAATTTAATATGTCACCAGAACAATATCGTGAAAAATGGGGGTTAAATGTCGACTATCCTTTTGTTGCAAAAAATTATGCACAGAAACGTTCAAAAATTGCAAAAAAGACAGGACTTGGTAAAAAGTAGGAAATAAAAATGTCTTTAATTGAAGATTTGAAAAAAATAGCGTCAAAAATATCCGCCCGTCATCATTATGTGCATGGCGACAAAGGTGTTTTAGAAAAATGGTATAAAAAATTAAAAGATTTGAATACTGACACCAAACTTAAAGAAGTAGGTCGTGTAATAGGGTTAGGTACTATAGATTTATCTTGGTTTTTGTTTTGTTTGGGAAAATTTGGTTTAAAAGATGTAAAAAATATTTCGAATACACTTTTGTTAGATAATGCTTTGTTAGATAAATGGGAACAAGGAAAAAGAAAACTTAAAATACCAAATCCAAGAATGATAGCCACACTACAATTATGGATGGTATATGTTTTAATGATAATGTCTGTTATTGGTGGCGCAAAAATTTCAAAACATAAAAACGCGGTTAAGGAAACTATTAAAGAATGGTTTCAAGATGAAGAAGATAAGATATATGATGAAACAAAAAATACTTTTGTTGCATATCAGACAAAATTGCAACCAATAACACCGTGGTTGATTGCTGAACTTATTGCGGCAGAAGGTGTGAATTTAAATCAAGATAGTTTGCATTGTCCATATAAAGATGGAAATGGCATTTGGACAATAGGTTTTGGTAATACGCGTCTTAAGGATGGCAGTTCCGTAACAGCAAACACTCCACCAATTACCACAGAAGAAGCATATGAATTAGCGCGTTGGCATTTGGAAGACGAAGAAACATTTTTTGATTTATATTGTTACAGTGTTGCAGATGAAAATTTAACAGTAAGAAATACTGGTGAAGCATTTGGTTTGTCATCTGTTATATATAATTCAGGAACAAAATTTATAGAAAATCCAAATGACAGAAATCATAAAGAACGTTTTGCTTTATTAAGAAAAGAATATGCAAAATATGGCGCGGCTATTCCTGATAGTGTTGTTGCAGAACTTTTTAGAAAATATCCAATAACAGACAAAGCATCGTTTGGTAAAGCGTGGATAGATTCACATGATCCAAATGATATGGCGTCTGCAATAGGTTTATATATGAAAGATGGTCGTGGCATGCATTGGCGCAGATGGTTGGAAGCAGGGCTTTTTACTGGTGATATAAATCCACAAGATTTATTGGAATGTCCTATTAAAGGTATGTATGAATTTTATTTGTATGTTGGCGGAACCAAAGATGCATTGTGGATAAATACAGGCAATGGTTTAAAACCAAAGAAATCAACGTATAAAACATTTAAAGATTGGCTTAATAATCCACAAAAAAGAGATCCTAAAACAGGGACATTAACACCGCTTGCTTGTAAAAAAGTCAAAGATTTTTTGCCAGATGATATTTTACAAGAATGTTTAACTGGACAATGTGAAATAGGTGCACCTGTATTTCAAAAAAAGCAAAAAGTAAAACAAATAGAAGAAAAAACTTATACGATTGGTTATGAAGATTATTATTTGTCTGCTATGGATGCGTATAAACAAGGTGATTATAAATCTGCATTAACCATTTTGGAACTTTTAGTTGCTGATTATCCTGATAATGCTTTGCTGCATAATGATATGGCGGTGATTTATAATAAAACAGGCGAATACGATAAGGCAATTGAACATGTAAAAATTGTATTGTATCAAATAGGTGATAAATCACAATATGGATCGGCACAATACAATGCGGGTGTTGCGTATGAGAACAAAGGTGATTTAAATAAAGCATTACAAAATTACAAACTTGCATTAACTAATGGTAATAAAGCTGCGCGTGGTGCAATAAAACGTGTTAACAAAAAGATAAAAAAACAACAATCAAAAACAATCGCTTTTAATGACGGGGTTTTGAAAATAAAAGAAAAACAGAATGTCGCAAATAATCCTTTTTCAGATTATTCAAATGACGATTATACAGCATAGGAAAGTACAATGAAAGTTTATGTAAATACTGAAAATACAAAATGGAACAAATATAAAATAGATTTTGAAAAAATCGCAAATGCGGCAGTTTCTGCCGTATATAAAGATTCAGAAGTATCTATTACGTTAGTGAATGACAATCAAATACATGAACTGAATAAACAATATCGTGGTATGGATAAACCGACAAATGTATTGTCTTTTGAATTAGGTGACGATATTTTATTGGGAGATATTTTTATATCATTAGACACTGTTAAACGTGAGGCAAAAGAAGCAGGAATTTCTGTCGAAGAACATACAGCACACATGATTGTACATGGAATGTTACATTTGCAAGGTTATGATCATATAAAAGATAGTGAAGCCAAAATAATGGAAGGTAAAGAAATAAGAATATTAAAAAGATTAGGATATAAAAATCCATATGCAGATGAAGAAGTTTTATGCAACGACAAATCTTGCTGTCCAGGACGTTTTATTACAAAAATTGAATCTGTAAAAATTCGAGAAAACAGTGTGTTGTGGTATTTGGTAACAAGTGCATTGGGGATTATAACATCATTTGGTTTTGCACCATTTAATTTATGGGTGTTATCTTTATTTGGTATTGGTGCAATGTATGCATTGATGACAAAACAAAAAAATCACATAACTTTCTTTAAATCATGGATGTTAGCATTTCCATTTGGTGCTTTTTATGGAATAGCAATGTTTTGGTGGGTGCTTAATTCTATATATGTTATTCCAGAATTAACAGCGCAATTTGCAATTTGGACAATACCTGGTTTAATTGGCATTGGTTTAATTTGCGGTATTATATTGTCTTTACCTTTTGCTGTTATTCGTTATGTTTCAAGAAAACCAATGCAAAGGACGATTTTATTTGCAGCAATTTGGGCACTCGTATTGTGGGGGCGTGAATGGTTTTTAACAGGGTTTCCATGGAATCCAATTTCTAATATAACAATGAATATGCCAATGGTTGTGAATTCGATGTCTTTATGGGGCGCAATTGGTTTAAGTTTTGTGATAATTGGATTGGCGGCTTCATTTGTAGAATTATTACGTAATAAAAAATTAAATTGGTTTAGTTTCGTTTTATATACAATTTTATTTTTAATTGGTTGTGTATATGGATATCACAATATGAAAATTGCTGATAATATGCACAAGGCACCGTTAATAAGAATTGTTCAGCCAGCCAAATCTGCTGTATATAAAATGCCAACCTCGAATCAGGAAGCAGTTGATATCGCAACACAAAAAATACGTGATTTATTTGTTTGGGCAACAGAAGACAAAAGTGAAAATCCGGATTTAATAGTATTTCCAGAAACTGCATTTCCATATACGATAACAAATAATAATTTTCCTTTGTCGCGTATTTTAAATACAAATGTAATAATTGGTGCGAATTATTATCATGATAATAAAATGTATAATTCTATGTTGATTGCAGATAAAAGCGGAATTGTTCAACATTTGTATAGTAAATCACATTTGGTGCCTTTCGGCGAATATAGACCCTTTGGAGATATAATACCAACACCAGGTCAATTAACATCAGGAAACGGTAAAGAAATAATAAAAATAGAAACCAAAAAGGGTGATTTTGTTTTTGCTCCGGCTATATGTTACGAAATCATTTTTTCTGATTCTTTGATTCCAAGTGATGCTATGCCAAATGCAATTATAAATATTACAAATGATACATGGTTTGGTACAACACCTGGGGTTTATCAACATCTGGACATGGTGCGCAGATATGCTATTGAATCTGGGGTACCGGTTGTACGTTCTAATTATTCAGGAATAAGTGCCTTTATTGCAAGTGATGGAAGCATAATATCGTTAATGCCTGTTGGACAAACTGGAAGTTTAGATGGTTTTGTTTGGGGGGCACATGCTACACCGTACAGAATAATAGGGCGTGATTTATGGATGATGTTTATTTTGATGTTTTCAATATTTGCTTCAGTATCCATATCCTTATTTCAGAAGAAAGATTAGATTCAGGCAATCTTGATTCATCGATGTTTTTAATAATGGATGCGACAGATATGCCGCGTTCCTTGGCGATTGTTTGAAGAATGTCAAAAAATTCCTGTTCCAGTGATACACTGGTTTGATGTCCTGATAAAGATACCGATATTTTATGCATTTTATATTTTCCCAACAATTAAACAATCAAGCATTGCGCGGTATGGATTGTCGTATCTACGAAGTGGTGATAATGTTAAATTATCCAACATGAAACAATTACCCATAGCATCAAATGCAAACCAAAATAAATCATTTCGTCCAAAAACCGTTTTGCCAAAAAGATTTTTATTACCAATCATATCTTTATTTATTTCTACAATAGAAGGTAATGGATATTTTATTCCGCGTTCATTTTCTTTTGGGCCGAATATACATGCAGATCCCATTGTTATAGCAGAACATGATTTATATAAATCTTGAATAAAATTTGCCAACATTGCAGCACGCATGTTTTGCAAATCTGTGTTTGCAAATAATATCTCTTGGTCACTGCTGGCAGGAAACACCATTGCACCACGAGATTTTATCAAAGATATAAATTCTTCTTTGTTCATTTTTTATTCGTTTCCCCGATCGGACATCATGAAAGCCGCCTGACTTAATCTGTCAGATGAAGCATTTCCCCCGTCACCGCCACCACCAGAATGTGTGGTTAAATAAACCTTTTTTTCTGGGTTTGGTAAAAATATTGTTTTTGCATCACTTTGTTCAATTATGAATCTGTCCAGATTATAAGAATGTGGAAAAGTCCAACACAAGAACATATTATCTGTGCTTAATTTCCCACCCCATATAATTGGTATTCTGAAACGTATAGATAAATTATCTGGTAAAGATTTGCCCATAATTAAATTTACAAATTCGTCCTGGGGCAGATTCATAAACGCGATTTCTTCCATTGAATCTGTCAATGATGATAAAAATTCACGACGAAGTTCGGAATATTTTTTGAACCATTCTGAATCAAGCTTGCAGGAAATAGGTGTATATTCCATAACTGGCATATCGTCCATACCCAAAGAAACCAAACGTTGCAAAGCAGAATGTTCATTTAATTGCATTTGTTTATGATCCCTTTATACATTTTTAATGTATTGTATAATTGTGTCTATGTATTCAGAATAAGAATTAAAACTGTCTTGTTC
>OMQP01000031.1 GCA_900313285.1 uncultured Pseudomonadota bacterium | reverse complement strand
GTTGTTTTGGCCAGTGCCACACCGTCAACAGAAACATTACATAATGTCAGTTTGGGTAAATATAATCGTATTCGTTTAATGTCACGATTTGGTGGTGCACAGTTACCAACAATCGAAACAATAGATATGCGCAAAGAACATCCAGAAAGTTATAAAATAAACGATGAAGAAAAATCTGGAAATTTATCACCGCAACTTTGTGAAGAAATCAGCAATACTTTATCGCAACATAAACAGGTTATGTTATTTATAAATCGTCGTGGTTTTGCACCGATAGTTCAATGTAAAAAATGTGGTTGGGTGTGTGAATGTCCTGATTGTTCAATGTCTATGAATTATCATAAACATTTGAATAAACTGGTGTGTCATATGTGTGGAAAAACTGTTGCGTTGCCAAATAAATGTCCGGAATGCGGAAATGAAGTTTCAATGCGCGGGGCAGGGCTTGAAAAAATAGAAGAAGAAGTTTCTGCAAAATTTCCAAATGCAAAAACAGCATTAGTTTCATCTGATACAATTATGTCACGTGAAGCACTGGAAAGATTGGTTCACAAAATGGAAACCGGTGAAATAGATATTGTAATTGGAACACAAATTTTGGCCAAGGGGCATCATTTTCCAAATTTAACATTGGTTGGTGTGGTTGATGCGGATATGGGATTGTTTGGAACTGATTTTCGTGCAGGCGAACATACTTTTCAACAGTTGTTCCAGGTTGCCGGTCGTGCCGGTCGTGGTGAATTTCCAGGACGTGTTTTATTGCAAACATATCAACCTGAAAATCCTGTGATTCGTGCAATTTGCGCTGGTGACAGAGATGAATTTATGGGCGCAGATATGGAATCAAGACGTGCTGCGAAAATGCCACCGTTTGGCCAGTTGATTGCGGTTGTCATAGAAGCTGATAAAGAAACAACATTAAAAAAATATTGTGAAGATTTGTCGCGCGTTGCACCACAATTAAATGGTGGAAAAATAATGGGGCCGATTGCCGCACAAATATATCAAATTCGTAATTGGTATCGTATGCGATTTTTAATTTCTGGTGATGAACGTGCGAATTTGCAACCGATAGTTCGCGATTGGTTAAATAAAATAAAAACGCCAACAAACGTTCGCGTAAAAATAGATGTCAATCCAATGAATTTTATGTGATTGTAATACTGTAAATATTTTTTCTTTTTTTAAGGGCTTTTTTATGGTACAATATGCTGTGTCGAAAGGTTTTTCGACCCAGGTGTAGATACCTGTTCAAAGAGCGTCTGTGGAGACGGAAAATACCTCCAATGAATGGTTGGAGGGCTGTGAATAATGCATATGCAAAATAAGCACACAATTTCTCTTTGAATTGTATCTAACCTCCAACCGCCAGACAAATGCGGTTGTTCAATGTTTTATATAAAACTGAGGGAGCGACAATGAAAAAAATATTTTTAACATCCGCATTGTGTATGATTACAGCGATGCCGGCATTTGCTGTGACACAAGAAGGGTACATTCAACAAACACCAACAAACGACTGTGTCGAATCGACATTGGGGGTATCATCTGGAACGGCAAGTTTGGAAGCGGACTGGTCGGCGAATGAATATTCCTGTCCGGCGGGACAGTATTTACGTGCAAGTGATGCAACGTGTCAAACATGTCCATCCGGTTCGTATTGCGAAGGTTTTTCAGATGAAACCTTTAATGACGAAGATATAGGTAAATACAGTTGCCGTGACGACAACAGTGAAGATTTCCCATATTCTGCAACAGGCACCAGCACAGGAGATTTATGTTATAACACTGGCGATGTGGCATGTGCACAATTAAATAAATATACGGGTGGTCATGGAACCGCAACATATGCCAGCACATATGCATCATATAAATCATACAGCGATTGGGGAACACCAGATGATTTGACTGAAGATTATCCAGGTGGATATTTCCTTGATACAATCGGTGCGTGCGCAATAACATCATTGAATTGTGATGCAGGTTATACGGCAACCCAGGCGGGTCCATTGGCAAATTATGTGCCACAACCGGTATTATGGTCAGGAAATACAAATATTAAATATCGTGCATTGAACGGCGACAACGGTTCAAACAGTGGTAATAACGGCCAGGGTTCACATACCGGCATGCAAAACGGTGAATGGTCGGTTGCATGGGGTGATAATACAACAGTGCACGGTATGGCAAAATGCAGTGATACAACCGGTACATATGCCCAAACTGGCACACCATCAAATACGGACGGTCGTTATTGTTGGTGTGATATGACGGGCTATAATTTGCAGGGTGGAACCTTGCAAAGTGTTGCGTCGCCGTCTTGGGTGTTCAACCGCGACCTCGGTTCCGCGTCTAATTGCGCGAACGCCTGTGCGAACCGCTGCGCCGACTACGTCCAGTTCGACTCCGGCTTCCGTGCCGCGTTGTTCGGGGGGCTCGGCGCCAATCCTTCGTGCCAGGCAAATGACATCACATTGAACTGGTATAATGGAAATACGTTACACGATACGAATACGTGTGTCTACGACAGCAGTGTAACATTACCGTCGACAGAACCAACCAAGACAGGATACACATTCCAGGGATGGAAGGTTCGTTCCGGCAACTAAGAAAACGGCGGGGGTCGCGGGGGTGTCCCCCGCGATGCCTGACGCAGCCATTTATGGCAAAGTCAGGCCGGAAAACGATGCATTGCGGTTATTTGTGTGTGGCAACATTTTGCTTAATCCAATTCAATGTTAAATATCCCCGTCACACGCAAATAACCGCAGGGCAGAATCGGTTCAATACTGATTTTTTCGCGATGCGTTCATATCTTTCCCTTTTATGATGGAACGCATCGTCAAAGGATTAGTGTCCTTTGGGAATGGTTTCGCCATACGAAACTGGGTAGCATTACCGTATCCAGTTGGGGCGCTTTGTCGTGTTGTTGCGTCGCCGTCTTGGGTGTTCAACAACGACAACGGTTCCGCGTCTAATTGCGCGAACAACTGTGCGAACAACTGCGCCAACAACGTCCAGAACAACTCCGGCTTCCGTGCCGCGTTGTTCGGGGGGCTCGGCTCCTGATAGGGAAAAAGTTTTGCCAACCTGTGGGACAAAGTGTGAAAACACTTTTCAGATGTGAAAAAGTCATCTGTTTCTGTGCCTTTGATATCAGGCGGGGTGATGTTACCTGTGGCGGTATGAAAGATTTATCGTCACCAAATACAATACACAGGGGGCATCTGGACTGGTAAGGTTTTTCCTGAACGCCCGGGATGCCCAATGTTTGTTAATGAATGGATTTTGACAATGACCATAGATGAAATAAAAAAAATTGAAAAAGATAAATGTCAAAGATTTTCCGCTTTCGCAAAAGCAAAATTGCCGATGCCTGGAAATAAAAAACATTTGGACCAAATTTTAAACCGTGAAATTTTTATCGTAGATTTTCGTGTCATGGAATCCAAACACAGACAAAATTCTAAATGTTTACAAATTCAATTTTTATTGGATGACGAAATTTGCGTCACTTTTACTGGCAGCGTCGTTCTTTTGGACCAAATTACGTCTTCTGCTGAAAAAATGCCGTTTTCTGCTGTTGTCACAAAAATAGACAGATATTATACATTATCATGAAACGCTTTAAACACCTTTGGGAACAATTTATTTCAATGGAAAATTTAGAATTGGCTGCAAAAAAAGCCATTAAATCTAAAAAAAATAAAAAAGCAGTTAAATATTTCTTGGATAATAAAGATGTGCTTTTAAAACAATTACAATCTGATTTAATAAATGGAAAATTTAAAACGTCCCGATATAAAATTCGTACAATTTTCGAACCAAAAAAACGCGATATTTACATTTTGCCATTATACCCAGACCATATTGTTCATCATGCGTTGATTAACATCATTGGACCAATATGGCAATCAACTTTTATTGCCGATTCTTATGCATGTATTCCCGGACGTGGCCTGCACAAAGCATCCCAACGTGTAATGTCTTTTATGCGTAAATATAAATATGTATTACAGTGTGATATTCGAAAATTTTATCCATCTATAAATCATAATATTATGTTTAATATAGTGAAAAAGAAAATCGGTGATAAAAAATTATTAAATATTTTGTATGATATTATTTTTTCTGTGGGTGGTGAATCTAATTTGCCAATCGGTAATTTAACTTCACAATGGATGGGAAATGTGTATTTGAATGAATTGGACCATTTCGTCAAAGAAAAATTACATGCGCGCGCATATATACGTTATTGTGATGATTTTTTGATTTTTAGTGATGATAAATTTAAACTGCATTCATTTGAAATTGGTTTACAACAATTTTTATTTGCTAAATTGAATTTGCTGTTTTCTAAATCACGTGTGTTCCAAACAAATAATGGGGTCGCGTTCATCGGATACAGGCATTTTAGAAAATTTATTCTGTTGCGCAAATATGGGGCACGAAAAATCTTTAAATATATTCGCAATATATTCAGGTATCATGATAAATCTGAACACAGTGTTGCACAACTTGCTGCATTTCATGGGTGGATTCAGTGGGCGTGCAGTCATAATTTTAAAATGAATATTTATAATATAATATTACAAAAACAACCATCTATGGCGCGTTTTGTTCGAAAAAAGTTTTTTATAAATATGTGATTAAACGATTTCGGTTACTGCACGCAGACCACCGTCACGTGATAATTGAACAACACGAATTTTCTTTTTCATTTCTTCTATCAACTCACCACGATCATATGCAGGTTGTGTGTGTAATATACGGTCTGCGAATGCAGCATAGGCGGCTTCAGCAGATTCTGCATGAATTGTTGTATAAAAATGGTCGTGTCCAGTACCTAACATTTCCCATAATACACCCGCGTTGTCGGTTGATATTTCACCACCAATAATTACATCTGGGGTCATACGGACAACTAAATCAAGTAATCGTGCATAATTAAAATCATTAGTTTGTTCAGTACGTGATAAAACAAAATGTACACGATTTTTTTGCGGAACACGAATTTCACGCGCGTCTTCGACAGTTATAACACGGCTGTTTTGGTCAATCAGCGTTAACATATGGTTCAAGAAAGTCGTTTTACCAGTTGATGTTGCACCACTTATCAAAATAGGGCTGCCATCGTTGATTGCGGACATTAATTTTTCATATGGGTCATCAGGACGCGTTTTTTCACGTGGCTTTACGCGCAATAATTTTTCGCCACGTTTAAGATGATAATTTTCAAAACTTGTTTCGCTGACACCGCCACCGCGAATATTTAATGCGACACCGCCGGTCACATCGTTTTCATCATATTGGACATTTGGACCAGCAATAGCAGAAAAACGATGATTCCCTGGTAATGTGGCATAAACCACAGGCATTCCATGAATTGGGTCAAATGGTCGTTCATAGATATTTGCCACAGTATGAATTAAATCAACCAAATACTGTTTTGATAATACTGGTGCAGTGTATGAAACCCATGGAACACGCGCCCCGTTAAGACGTAACCATACTTCCCCGGCATGATTTATCGCAATTTCTTCGACAAAAGACGGAGAATAAAATTCTTCCAATGGTTTCAATAAAGATTCAAGAACTACATTACTCATTATTTTATATTGTATCATAAATAGTGGCTTGAATCAAAAAAGTTTATTTGATAAAATAAAAAAAACAGAAGAAGAGAAAAAGAAATGAAAAAATCTATATTTTTTACGTTATCCGCGGCTTTGTTGTTGGCTGCATGTAATTCTGGGAACCAGGGTTTCTATGAAGATGGTGCTGTATATGATGAACGCAGTGCGGAATATATAACTGAAAAAAATGAATTTGCACAAATCGATTCGTATAAACCAAAAACAATGGCTGAACGCGAAGCGATGTCAAATAAATGGAATACTGCACGTAAAGAAACCAGATGGCAGGAATACAAGGGCACAATGGTTCGTGTTGAAATCTTGTTGGGTGATACCGATGTTCGTGAAATGCGTCTGCGTTTGATGCAAAATGCAGATGGTATGGATGTTGATGGCGATATGCGTACTGTGTTGTCTAATGTTGCGAATTTTGAAATGAAAAAAGTTTGTGGACGTAATGCAGAAAGCATTGTAATCGTTTATGATCAACCATCTGTAGAGGTAATGCGTCCAACTTCGTTCTTTGATTACCGCGTTGAGTCCGAAGGGGCAACGATGCGTGAATATGGATTTAGATGCGTTTATAACAGATAAAACAAAAGGATAAAATATGAAAAAAGTAATAGGGGTATTGGCTATGTGTGCAGCATTAACAGCATGTGAAAAGACCGCGAAAAACGGTGATACTGTGATTATCGATTTTGCTGGATTTTTGGGAACTGAACAATTCGCAGGCGGAACAGCGCAAAATTATCCATTAAAATTGGGTTCTGGCACATTTGTTCCGGGATTTGAAGAACAATTGGTTGGCGCAAAAATTGGTGAAAGTCGTGATGTAAATATTACTTTCCCAACAAACTATGTTCCAGAATTGGCTGGAAAAGATGTTGTGTTCAAAGTAACAGTCAAAGACATCAAAAAATAAATGTAAAAAAACAATTTAAAAACCGCCATAATGGCGGTTTTTTTTATATCGCTTTGATAAATATTTTTGCTTTGTTTGCTTCTTTGATAACTGTATCACGGTCAATAACAAAACATGTTTTTGCATTAACAATAATGCCGTGTAATTTTGCTGCAGCCACTGCGTGAACCGTATCAACACCAATTGCAGGTATATCTATGCGTAAATCTTGCCCTGGTTTTGTCATTTTTGCAAAAACACCGCCAGATTTTCTTTTGTTTTTACGTAAATTTACAACGCGTTCCAACATGCGCGCAGTGCCTTCGGCGGCTTCAACTGCCACAACCTGTTTATCAACAACCACAGACGCACCAATATCTTCGGTGCCAATTGTGTGTGAAACCTGGATAGCGCGTTCGATGTCATGTAAATCAGATTTTGCCGGTTTAATTTTTGTTTGAATACCCGGTTTTTCAAAAGTTAATTCTGGTGCTAAATCTTGTGCAGCAACAATTTCATATCCGCGCTTTTCCAACGCCTTGTTAAATGCGACAGCCATAGAATCATACCCCCGTTGATGTTTTAAAACGCTTAATAATACAGACAATGACCAAAAATCAGGACGAATATCAGATAAATTTATATGCCCCAATGCCCCGACAAAACATAATTTATGAATATCACGTTTTTTGCATTCGCGTGCAGCCGTACCACCGGCACCAATACGTATAACCAAATCAGGATTTAATTTTGGGTCATAAAAGTTTTTCAGCCCAACAACATAAACATCCCAACCGTTTTTACGTAATGCATCACGTGTCAAAAACGGCAACGACAATGCGCCACAAAATAAAGCAATTTTTTTATCTGTATTTTTCTTCATGTATTTAATAATAGATGCAAAACACATTGGAATCAAGAATGAATTTATGTTAAAATCAAAATATGGCAATACAAAAATGTCCTTTTTTGAATTTATGTGGTGGCTGTAAATACGATTTTACAGATGAAAATTATGCTGAAAATAAATTGCGTGAATTACCAAATATAGATTTTTCAGCGCCTGCGATATGGGGAATTGCGGGAAGTCGCAGACGGGCCGATTTTGCATTTGTTGATGGGCATTTTGGTTTTTATAAACGTGCCAGCAAAGATGTTGTGGATATAAATAAATGTCCAAATTTATGTGATGAAATAAATGATGTATTAAAATATATTGCAAAATTACCATGGTCGGGGTCTGGTTCTGTGTTAATCACCAGATGTGAAAATGGTATAGATATTGCAGTTAATTCAACGGTTCCGTATTTTAATGCTGAATTTAAAAATGCAGTGGAAAAATTACCGCCACAAATAATTCGTTTTACATGGAACGATAAAATTGCGCGTAAATATGCGCAACCTGAGATAAAATTCAATGATAAAATTATACCGTATCCAACAAATGCTTTTTTACAGCCAACATTGGAAACAGAACAAATTTTACGTGATTTGGTTGTAAAATATGTTGGTGGTGCAAAACGTGTGGCTGATTTATTCTGTGGTTTGGGTAATTTTACATTTGCGACAAATGCCACCGGTTTTGATGTCGTTGGAAATGGTGTGCAACGTGATTTATTTAAAAAGCCATTAACCACAAAGAATTTGGAACAATATGACGTTGTGATAATGGACCCACCACGCGCAGGTGCAGAAAAACAATCAAAAGAATTGTCAAAATCAAACATAAAACGAATCGTGTATGTTTCATGCAATCCAATAACATTTGTTCGCGATAAAAAAATATTGGAAAGCGGTGGATATAAAATGGCAGTGGCAATTCCAGTGGACCAATTTGTTGGATCACCACATTGGGAAATATTCAGTGTTTTCGATAAATAATTTTTCCACTTTTTTTACACCCCCCATTTGTGATATAATAGGACAGAAAGAAAGGAGAATAAAGTCATGAAAGCCGCAGAAATCTACACACACACACACACACACACACACACACACGGGTGTCTTTGTAAAATAATATTATCCATAATCGCAATCGCGATAACAGTTCCAACATACGCAAAAGATTCAAATAATCATATAGAACCCAGTCCAACAAACGATTGCGTTGAATCAACATTGGGTACGGCAACTGGTCCTGCAAATTTGGAAGCCGATTGGACGGCAAACACAATAAACCTGGAATGGTATAATGAAGATACAAAATTAACGGTCCCAACCACATCAAATACATGTACATATGATGGTGGAATAACATTACCATCAACCAACCCAACAAAAACAGGATATACATTCCGTGGCTGGCAGGTACGCGCAGCACAATGTCTGCCATCCGACTTTAATTATAATAATGTAACATGGACATCACCATATGGCTATGCCACCTTAGACGGTAGAGCTGGAAGTAAAGAAACCGATTTCGGATTAACCGTCGGCAGTGGTGAATGGGCGGTTGATTATGGCAATGCCGGAGTAATCAAAGGCATGGCACGATGCAGTGCTAAAAGCGGTAATAACAACGATTACACATGGACTAACGCCAGCAGTGAATGGAGTGCGAGTGAAAGTGAATTAACCAGTGCAAGCGGTGAAACAAAATATTGTTGGTGTCAAATAACCGGCTATGATGCAAATAAAGATAAAGAATATTGCCAGGTTGCGTCGCCGTCTTGGGTGTTCGGCGCCGACGGCGGTTCCGCGTCTAATTGCGCGTACAACTGTGCGGACGCCTGCGCCGACTACGTCCGGAACGTCTCCGGCTTCCGTGCCGCGTTGTTCGGTCAGGTTATGTAATATCTGTTTGGTCTCTGCGGACCATGACAAAACAACCCGATGTGTGTGTTCGGGTTGTTTTTTATTCCATAATCTTGAC
>OMQP01000015.1 GCA_900313285.1 uncultured Pseudomonadota bacterium | reverse complement strand
GTTGCACGTGCAGGCGACCCCAATCGTATTGTACGAGTCGCTGTATTTGCATAATTATGTGAATATGTTTGGTTTGTAGTATTGTTTGTTCGATTTATTTGTTCAATCGTCCCATCACCCCAATCAACATAAAAAATACCTGCTGCAGATAAATTGAATGAAAATGTATTTGTTGCCGTCGTTGTTAATGTAAATGCTGCATCTATGCATGAATCATTGTAAAACATCTGAGAGCTTGGGCACGATGTACGTATCCAGTGTGCATATACTGTTGCTATGCTTTTGGTTGGAAATCCCGTCGCAGCACCCGCAGTAAAGTACCCATTTGCATCCACAATTTGTATACCACCGCTCTCTTTTGTTGTCCAATAACCGTTAAACTGATATCCTGTTAAAGTCGGTATCCCAACCGGTTCATTGTTGCTGTCTTCAAGACCAATGCCATAAATTATGTTAACTTCGACATAGGCATTCGGATCTGTTGTTGGGGACGTCCCAGTTGTAGCAGTATTCGAAGCATATAAATTACTATCGAAAGAAATCTCAGTTTCATTTCGGTCTTCGCATCCAGGCGTTACACTTGCACCCACGCCTGCATCCGCAGAAATTCACATGAATTCGATACAATACGTCCAGTTGGCGCACAACTTAAAACATTGGCACCGTCCGTGCATACACAAGTCGTGTATTTTGCATACCATGTCGGTGTGGCCCCCGCTGTTGTTACCTGGGTTACGGCAGCAGGCAAGAAATCACCATTATGGTCGATAACCTGGGTTCCTGTGCCTGCTTTACCAGTATAAAAACCATTAAACACACTTGGCGAACCAGATGTCAAAACCGGTATTACTACCAAATCTGTAATTGCGTTTGTTCCTGCGCTTGCATCGGCAGCATTTGTATAAACACCAGTATTATATTTTGTGTATATTGTCGACGGCGATGCGCTTGTATTGGGCGCATATCCATCTTGATCTGATGTAGACGCATACTTTTTTGAATCAAGTGTTATTGCGCCAGAAATAACATTTTCTGTCCATCGTGCACGCCATGTGCCTGTTGATGTGTACCCTTTACCCGCTGATAAACCATTTGATGTAATCTTACCATTTGCATCTATGTATTGCGTACCACTGCCACTGGCGGTGCTGTAATATCCACTGAATGTATAACCAGTACGTTGTGGTATTGTAATTCCATTTACAGACGTTGTCATTGCTTGAGTTCGACCGCTGTTTAAATATACGTTTGTATTATATGTGGTATAAAGTGTCGCCGTTCCATTTGTTGTCGCATTGGCATTATCCAATGTAATTGTGGTTTGAATTGGGTCACAATTTGCACCAGTATATCCAGTATCGCACACACATGAACAAGCCGAACAGTGACTGTGGCCGGTACAAGTTGGACACGAACAACCACCACCAATATCACCACTGCCACTATCACTATCACAGGTATTATCGCCAATGCAAGTAGGAGTAATACCATATACTATGGTACTATAATCTCTGCCCTGTGGTTTATCCGGAAAATTCCCACTGCTTGAATCACTTAAATTCGTCAAAACGTACGGTTCAATGTTTAACGCTAGGGGAAGCTCGCAGCGTTGTAAACCATTAATCAATGGTAAACCAATTGAGTTTAAATTATCATCAATTGTAGTACAAGTGTTTTCATCATATTTTATATAATCATGACCATCCAAAGTTCCTCTAAACAAACCAATAAAATTTGATAACCCTATGCCAGACGAATTCATCTGTTCGTACAAATCCCAACTAACCGATGTGTCATCATCTGGGGAATTTTTGTAATCATAGTAAATCAAATTTGCTGCATCACTATGCTTATTTCTGAAATCAAAATATTGCAATGCTGGTGATACGCTTTTGTCTTTCAGCGCCAAAACCAATGCATATCCATCCAGATGATTGTCAAAACCATCGTCATAATACACGTTCGAAAACAATGGTTCGCCATATTCATTTATTGGCAAAGTGTCTTGATTTATGACATTCTGAATGTCCTGAGTTGCCGCATTTACTAAATATCCTTTGTCTGGAACACAGAATAATTTCATGTTAGAGCTTTTTTCACATACAAAAGCTTTGTGTTCTGTGTACCCTTGTTGTTTTGCTAAATATGCAAAAAACTTGTCCTGATAAGTTGTGTAAGCAGTTAAAGCATCAGCAATATTATCCTGTTTGAACCCTTTTGCATCAAAAACTGTTGGCTCGAGATATTTTCCACAACTATTAACATAACCAATATAAAAAGCATAGGTATAAAATTCGGAGCGATAGTACATATCACCTTTGTCATCTTCACGCCAACCCGATGGATTCCCAGAATAAAAATAATCTTCTGCCATGGCCGGCGGAGCAACATAACATTTCAAACCGTAAAGATTATTGTTATTCATATACTCCAAAAGGTCCGTATCACTTAGACACTCTCCTAAGGCATTAACATGATCACCCGACGCATTTAAATTATCCCCCGGAATAGTTCCATTTACCGCCATGATTTCAGTGTATACATCTGCCCACCATGTTCCACCACTTGTGCCGTTGTCAATAAATATATCATAAACTTCTGATGTCCCATCATTACAACAAGGAATATATGAAGAAGCAGAAAATGCATTAAAACATATTCCAAACGCCAACACCGACACAATCAGCATCGATTTAAACATACCAAAAAAGTCGCGAAAAACCGGTATTTTCGACAAATCCTTTCCCTTATATATAGTAGTGTAGAAAAAAATATATATTTATGTAAAGAAAAAAATGGGGTAAAAACCCCATTAAAAAAACTTTTTTATTTTGTGTTTTGTTTCACTGAATTTAACATAAACGTTTCAGGAATATATCCAGTATATGCACGATGAACCAAATCTTCCAATTCTGGGTTCTTTAACATGCAATTTTCTACTATTTTTAACGCAGTTTTTATGTTTGTTTCTATTTTTCTCATCGTCATGATATCTCTATCATCATGCAGGAACAAAGTTGTTGTAGCAATATTTTGAATTTTCTTGGTTTCTTCAGGCGACATATTTGTCATCAAAATCGCAGCTATTACACGCAACATTTCAGGATTACAATTTTTTAAAATATCTTCTGAAAAAACATCCGGAGATATTCTTTTCAATTTATAAAAATACCTGATTATTAAACGATTATAAAAATTGTCAATTGCAGTTTCTTTGTCGGATTGTTTAAATGCAACCGCTGCCGACGTTCCAATTCCCAAACCTGCCAACACAGAAAGGAATACTATTGCAACGTCTTTTGCAATATCTTTCTTGGTTTGTATTGTGTTTGCTGTCTTTTCTGAATTAACAACACCTGCTGTAACCCCACCGAAAACAGAACCAAAAAACAAAATTAAAAGAATGTGTCTTAATGAAAAACTCTTTATCGTGTGTTTTAATGGTTCACGAACAGCTTCATAATTTTTTTTGTATGTTTTTACAAAGTCGGTTTTACCCATTAAATCGTTAATATATGCTTCGCGTTGCTCGTTTTCTTCCTTTGCATTATGAATTGGGTGCATTAAATCTTTATCTTTTGCAAATGTTGCCTGCAAATTTCTGTTTTGTTTTTGAATATATGGATACATAGTAAAAATCCTGTTGTTTATAGATATGGAAATTATCACAACCGCTGGGTTTGTCAAGGATTTGTTATTTATCTTGATTTTATATCATAAATCATGTACTATCACTCACTGTGAGAAGAGATTTAAGACGTTTTATATATTGTCTTGGTTGTCCCGAAATCTTATTCTTTTATATTCAGGGACACAAAATGCCGCACCCCAGTCAGATTCACTGTGAATAAAGAACATTCTTTATTGGTAATGAATTGCGCTGGGTGTGCAAATGTTAAACATTAAAAAAGGATATTAAATGGTAAAAGTAAAAGAACATAAAAAAGAAGAAAAAGAATTAAAAAAGCCAGCAAAAATTGCTGACAAACCAGCGCACGAAAGCGATAAAAATGATGATAAAATATACTTTTTTGCACTTGGCGGATTGGAACACGTCGGTCAAAATATGTATGTTTATAAATACAAAGGAAAATATTTAATTGTTGATTGTGGTATGGGTTTCTTGGAAGAAGAAATTGGCGCAGGAGACGTTCAATATTGTGATACTTCTTGGCTTGAAAAGCACAAAAAAGACGTTGTGGCCTTTGTCATTACTCACGGACACGAAGATCATATTGGCGCATTAAAATTTATCTGGCCAAAGTTCAGAAAACCAATATATTGCACACGATTCCCTGCGGAAATTTTACGCAGAACATTTGATGGTATTGAAATGGATTATAACCCAAAGAAAGATATCATCGAATTTGATTATCATGGTGCAGAATTGAAACTGGACCCGTTTGTTGTTGAAACATTTCATGTTTCCCACTCTATTCCAGAAGCACAAATGTTAATAATAAAAACACCTGCTGGGAAAATATTACATACAGGTGACTGGACTTTTAATGACGCAAACCCTATTGAAGATTCAACCAATTATACACGTTTAGCAGAAATTGGTTCTGATCCAAAATTATTGGCTTGTGTTTGTGATTCTACATCAGCAGAAAGACAAACTGTCCAAACGACTGAAATTCAAGTTCGTGAAACCTTGGCTGAAATTATGCGTAAAGCACCAGGTCGTGTTTTTGTGACAGGATATTCACGCAGTTTGGCACGTATAAAAATGTTTTCAGAAGCGGCCCATTCTGTTGGACGTGTTGCATGTATCAAGGAACGCAGCAATCCTAACCCTGTACCATATGTGGGATTGCCAGAATTCCGTGAAATCGGTATTGAATATGGATATCTGGGTAAAGATGATGTTTACACATTTGATGAAATCAAAGATTTGCCGGCTGAAAAACAAGCAATCTTTTTAACTGGTTCCCAGGGCGAAAAGTTTGCTATGTTAACCCGTCTTTGCAACGGTCATGTAAAAGAATTAAAACTGTTGCCGACTGATACTGTCATATTCAGTGCTATTATTATTCCGGGACGCGAACAAGATGTTTCGTATCTTTACAACAAATTAGCACGTATGGGTATAAAAACATACACAATATTTGATACAGATAATTTACATGCATCTGGTCATGCAGGTCGTCCTGAATTTGAAAGATTTTACAGTATGGTTCACCCCCAGGTTTCTATTCCAATGCACGGAGAATACATTTCTGAAATGTTAAACGGTAAAATGGCTATGGAACGTGGCGGTGCGAAACACATGATGCTTGTTCATAATGGAGATATCATAGCATTAAAAGACGGCGAAGAACCATATGTTTGTGAAAGTATCCAAACTGGCTTTATAGTTATGGAAGGGGAAACTGAACGCAGTGCAGACGACCAGGTATACAAGAACCGCAGAAAAATTGCGACAAGTGGTGCAATATTCGTCACATTACCAATCGACAAACGTGGTTTCTTAAAAGGCGTGCCAGAAGTTTCTAGTGCTGGTATATTTGAAACCGACGAAACCGGATTTATGAAACGTCAAATTCAAATTGAAATCACAAATGCAATCGATAAATTAACCAAAACGGAACGCAAAAACCGCGACAATTTACACAAAGCGGTCCAAGTGGCTTCTAACAAGGTTGTTCGTGCTGCACTCGGTGCAGATAAGAAACCACAATACAGTGTTCATTTTGTATTGAAATAAAAAATCCGCCTAACTGGCGGATTTTTCTTGCATTTCATGAAAAAACAATATATTATAAGTCCCGCTGGATAACCAGAACTGATTAAACATCGGTGTCTTTTGGTCCCGATTGCGATAAGGATTCTGTGAAGTGTTCGGCACAATAAAAACCAAAATAAAAGGATAATATTATGGCAAGAGCTGGTGCAAAACGTAGCACACGTAAATTAAAGATTGGACGTTCTTTGGGCGTTAATCTTTGGGGTCAGGCAAAATCCCCATTTAATAAACGCAAATATAAACCTGGACAACATGGTCCAACATCCCGTGGTTCTTCGTCATCTGATTATGCAAAACAGATGCGCGCAAAACAAACATTAAAGGGATATTATGGTAATATTGGCGAAAAGAAATTCCATGCTTACTATGCAGAAGCCGAAAATATGAAAGGTGACGCACCTGAAAATTTAATTGGTTTGTTGGAAAGACGTTTGGACGCAGTTGTATATCGTTCAAAATTAGCTCCAACAGTGTTCTCTGCACGTCAATTAGTAAGCCACGGTCATATTTATGTCAATGGCAAACGCGTTAAAATTGCTTCTTATCGTGTAAATCCTGGCGATGTTATCACAGTAAGCGAAAAAGCAAAACAAATGCCATTGGTCGTATTGGCGTTGGAATCTGGCGAACGCAACTTCCCAGATTATATCACAGTAGATAGTGCAAACTTTACTGCAACATTTACTCGTGTGCCTGCATTTGAAGACGTTCCATATCCGGTACAAATGCAACCAGAATTGGTCGTCGAATTCTATTCTCGTTAATCGGGAAAAGAAACATGCAAAACGCCCCACTGTTGTGGGGTTTTTTGTTGCTTTCACAGCGAAAGATTGGTATAATTTATTCGATAAAAAAGGCAAAAGTTATGGATGACAAAATTGTTTTAACCGGCATTAAACCAACAGGAACACCACATATGGGTAACTATATTGGCGCGTTAAAGCCATTGGTTGAATTATCTCAAAATCATAAAACGTGCATGTTTATTGCTGATTTACATGCATTGAATTCTATCCATGACGCAAAAGAAATCAAACAACATACTTATGAAATTGCTGCGATGTTGATTGCGATGGGATTGAATTTAGACAATGCTATTTTATTTCGCCAATCTGACATAAACGAAATATACCAATTAAATGAATTTTTAATGAATGTGACCCCAAAGGGCTTGATGAATCGCGCACATTCATACAAAGCCATGATTGAAAAAAATTCTGCTGCTGGCGAAGATGTTGATGCCGGTGTAAATATGGGGTTATACACATACCCTGTTTTAATGGCCGCAGATATTTTATTATATAATTCTGATATTGTACCTGTGGGCAAAGATCAAAAGCAACATGTTGAATTTGCACGTGATATAGCTGGATATTTTAATAATATATATGGCGAAACATTTAAATTACCAGAACCTGTTATCAGCGAAGATGCTGGGTTAATTCCAGGGTTAGATGGTCGTAAAATGAGCAAATCTTACGATAACACTATTCCATTGTTCGCGCCAAGCAACGAATTAAAAAAGAAAATTATGCGTATCATAACTGATTCAAAAACACCAGAAGAACCAAAAAATCCAGATGAATCGACGATATTTCAAATCTATAAACATTTTGCAAATGAATCTGAAATTGCCGAATTTCGTAAAATGTTTTTAGACGGTGGTATGGGCTATGGTACAGCCAAGACAATTTTGTTTGAAAAGATAGATTCTGTGTTGGCGCCTGCCCGCGCAGAATACGAAAGATTAATGGCAAACAAATCTGAAATTGACGCTATATTAGCAGATGGCGCAAAAAAAGCAGGATTTGTTGCAGCCAAGACCATTTCGAAAGTAAAAAAGAAAATGTTGGGATAAAACAATGAAAAAGAGAGAGGGAAACATCATGAAAAAAACAGTTATTTGGATTGCGTCCGTTATTGGTATGGGCGCTGTTATGGCGTTAGTATTTGATACTTTTACAAAGACGAACGAAGTACGCACGATAAATGTGGGTGGTGAATGTTTGACATCTGCACCGAAAGACAGAACGGCAATTACATTACGCGTAACAACATTGGATAAAAACGCTGCCCTTTCTATGAAAATGGCAACCGAAAAGATGGCAACTATTACCAATTATTTGAAAACAATAGATGCAAAAATGCAAACAACCGAATTTAATTCATACGAAAAAACAGAGTGGGATCATAATGCACAAAAATCTGTTAATTTAGGTACAGAAACACGTATCGCTGTGGAAGTTTCTGCAAAAGATCCCGCAATAATCGAAGATGTGTTAAATAAATACGCAGGCATGGAAGATGTCTTTACCGAAAACTTTCGTATGTTCACAAGTGCAGAAACATTAAAACCAGCACTTGAAAAATGTTTAGGTGCGGCAGTAGAAGATGCACGCGCACGTGCGAATGCATTGGTTGCGACAAATGGTTTAAAAGCAGGGAAATTATTATCTGTGTCTTATGATAATGTTTCATATAATGAACGTCCATATGCAAATTATCGTGTGATGGGGGCAAAAATGGCATCAACAGAAGCGGCAATGGACACCGGTGGATCCATAGTAGGAAAAGACACAGAGATAACAGTTAACGTATCTGCAACGTTTGAAATAAAATGAATGATATAATTAGCGAATTTGTTGATTATTTGTTGAATACAAAAAATTATTCAACGCATACTGCATCAGCATATGAAAGCGACATTTATGATTTTACAAAATTTTTTGCACGTTTTAATGATGGTCGTGTTGAATTAACAGATGTTGCACGTGCTGATACATTTACTTTTCGTGCATGGTTGGCAGATCGCGCAAAACGCGAATTAACCCATAAATCAACAGCCCGCGCATTATCATCACTGCGCACATTTTATAAATGGTTATCACGTTATAAAAACATTCAAAACGATGCTATTGGTTTAATATCTTCACCAAAAGTTCCACGCAAATTATCAAAGGCAATTGAAACAACCGATATTGCTGATATGCATGATGCAATTCGCGCATTAGACAGTAATGAGCCGTGGATTGCTGCGCGCGATTGGGCTTTAGTTGTGTTGATTTTTGGATGCGGTCTTCGTATAAGCGAAGCATTGGGTTTGAAAAACATGGATATTGCAAACGCACCCGATTCCCTGCGTATTATTGGTAAAGGCAATAAAGAACGTATAGTTCCAGTATTACCTGCTGTAAATACCGCTATTGAAAAATATATAAACGTCAAACCATTTTGTAAAATGAACGAAGACCCATTGTTTTGCAGTGTACGCGGTTTGCCTATGTCGGCACGCATGGCAGAAAAAGTTGTCGAAAACCTGCGCCATTATTTACAATTACCCGATTATGTTACACCACACGCATTACGACATACATTTGCAACCGCCCTGCTTTCTGGGGGCGCAGATTTACGCAGTTTACAAGAATTACTAGGACATTCTTCATTATCAACAACCCAATTATATACAAAAGTCAACATGGCAGAAATAATGGATGCATATAAACATGCACACCCACTGGCACAAAGCGACGATTAAAAAACGCCCAGCAATCGCTGGGCATTTTTGCTTTTTTAAAAATTATTTTTTCCAGAACGCAAAACCACGTCTTTCTTTCTTTTCTTCGCGACCTTTTCGTTCTTCACGCGCGCGACGACGTTCGGCACGGCGTTCTTGAAATCTTTTTGCAGATTCTTCGTCACGTTGAATCAATTTTAAAGTTGTTACAGATAATTTTCCGTTTCTAACTTCTTCTTCAAATTCAACGATGTCATTTTCATTTAAAAAACGAATTTCTGCTGCCTTTAATGCAGAAGAATGAACAAATACATCATCTGTGTTTCCATCTTCGTTTGGAGTGTCCGGGGTAATAAAACCAAAACATTTTTTACCGTTGTACCATTTAACCTTTCCTTGACGCATAATGTGTTCCTTTTTTATGCTTGTTATGATTGCTGTAAAACCATCAACAACCTTAATATATTCTATATTATTTTTGGAACAAAACGCAAGCAAATAAAAATGGGGATAATTCCCCATTTTTTATTTCTTATAATACCGTTGTAATTCCTTCATTATAAAATTAAAGAATTTACCAGCCATTGTATCCATTGGTACCGACCAATCAGCATAAGAATATGGCATTGCAGATACCAATATAAACTTTGCCATCCATCTAAAAATACGGATTTCTTGATCTTTGGTCAATTTTGCTGGTGCGTTTTCAACAAAGAAAACTTCATTTTCAACAGCATTATCTACTTTTTCTAATATGATATCTGTCATCTTTTGTGGATAATACATTTTAGTTAATACAGGGAACCCATCAAACAACATATCATCATTGCCACCACTGTATAAAATATTCCAGCCAACTCTGTCAAACAAATCTTCAACGCATTCGCATATCATTGCATTATATTTTTTCACACCTTCTAAATGTAATATTTCCGTTTGTGCTTCTATTTGCGTAGCGCCTTTGACACCTTTACGGGATTTTTCATACGCCAAATGTGTTTGATGTTCAAATTCAAAAAATGTTCTTACCTGGCAAATTATTTCCATTGGAACGACTTTATCGCCCTGACCAATATTTAACACTAATTTAGCATCACGATAACCACGCGGATTTGTTATATCAAAAAATCTGTCACGTATATCAATAATTTTCTCTGGCCACATTTTTGAAACACGTTCAATAAAAGTACGAGCCTGTGGCACCATATCAAACAAACATTTTATACGCCAAACATCTTTCAATCTTTCATACGGGGTTTCTATTTTGTCTAATTCACGAACCAATTGAGCAGACACTTCTTGGTGTACAGATCCAATTATTCCCAAAACCGTACTGGATGCATCGGTTATGAAAGATTTAGAAAATGTTTCATGTATTTTATCTGATATTGCTTTAGCAGATGCGTTGCGCCCAGTTTTAGCAGCAATAACATTGTAAGCAGCATCAGCCACTTCGTTAACATAATCTGTGTAGTATTTTCCTGTGATTTTCACCAAAGCACGATTTATGTTTTTTTGTGCAGCGACAATCACTGTAACAATCGAAGATACGGCCAAATCAATTTGGTGGCCTTTTGTTGCCACAAAGAATTGGTTACGCATAGGATCAGCATCCAAACGATGATTTACTAAATACGGTTCCATTGGATGAATATATGATATTGTTATTGGTTCATTTATCGCAGTATCTGAATCATAATCATATTTATGCACAGCTGCTTTTGGTGCTCCAAAACATTTACCAATTGTCAAAAACACTTCTCTGAACAAATCCATTGAATTTGTATAAAGATTCGTCAGATATTTATGTGTCGCTTCATCTATACGACCGTCTTCAAACGCTTCGTCTATGATTCCCAGATTTTTGTCATCATGTAACTTTGTTTCCAGAAAAACATCTTTGGTATTATTACCAGACATAAAATATCCTTTATTTCATTATTGGGAACAATATGACGTCACGTGCAGTTGGTTGATTAAATACAATCATTGCCAATCTGTCTATACCCATGCCAACACCAGAAATTGGTGGAAAACCGTGTTCCATAGAACGCACAAAATCGTTATCCGGGTTAAACGCTTCTTCTTCACCACCTGCGATATTTTTCGCCTGTTCCTCAAAAGCAGCCAATTGCTGTATTGGGTTTACTAATTCAGAATAACCTTTGCACAATTCCCCGCCAGCGACCAATAATTGATACATATCCAATCTGCGATCATCTTCATCATTATGGCGTGCCAATGGGACCATATATGTTGGATAGTTATACAAGAATGTAGGTTGAACTATTTGGTTTCTGATTTTGCGTTTATACACATAATCAACCAATGTTGGAATTGATTTCAAATCATCCAATTCACCCACTGGGAACATACCATTATCGTATAATTGTTGACGTAATTTATCTACATCATCAAATTCAAGTATACTGCAACCGAACAATTCATTCATTTTAGCAGTATAATCTATCATTTCATATTTACTGAAATCTAACATCGTACCTTGATATTCAATTTGCAATGTACCGCGCGCCTTTTGAATCAATTCTTGCACCATATTCCATGTAAAATCGATATTACGTTTATAATCCCAATATGCCGCATACCATTCAATCATTGTGAATTCTTGCAAGTGCATTGCATCCATACCTTCGTTACGGAAATCTTTTGCAACTTCGTAAACGCGATCAAAACCGGCACCAATTGCCTGCTTTAAGAATAATTCAGGAGAAATACGTAATTGGAAATCAGCATCCAACGCATTGTGATGTGTTGTAAATGGCTTTGCCGCAGCACCAGATGCAATATTTTGCATAATTGGTGTTTCTATTTCCAAGAATCCATTACGGTTCATATATTCACGCAAATTATGTGTCATTTGGAAACGACCAAGCAACGCATTGCGGGCCTCTGGATTTGAAATAATATCCAAATATCTTTGACGATAACGTGTTTCTGTATCTGTAAGACCATGGAATTTTTCAGGCAATGGACGCAAAGCTTTGGCTAAGATTTCATATTTGGATACTTTTACTGTCAATTCGCCTGCTGTTGTATGATAAAGAGTACCAGTAATACCAATAAAATCACCCAAATCAACATTGGCTTTCATAAACTTATAGTTTTCTTCACCCAATTCTTCACGGGACATAGAAAATTGAATTTCGCCTTCAATATCATAAATACGACCAAACATCAATTTACCTAACCAACGAAGTGCCGTCACACGACCAGCTAAAACGACAGGTGTTTCATCAGCCAATTCACGTGCTTCACAAATTTTATGAGAACGTTCAAATTTATCTTTCCAAACGACACCATCGCGTTGTTTGATATTTTCAACCTTTTGCAAGCGTGCTTCAAGTTCGTTTGTAGATATATTTGTATTTTCTGCCATTGTCTTTTCCTTTTGTAAGATTTTAAAACGGACGCATGAAAAGTGCGTCCGTCACATTTATCTGTTGATGGTCGCACCCTTAATTAAAAAAACGTTTAACATTTAATTTCATTGTTTAACCACTTTCTGATGCATATTTATAACATAATTATTAGCAATTATCAACTATAAAATACACATCTTTTACACAGAATACTTTTCAAAAACCTTGTTTAACTGATTATGTACTTTGATAATTGTTGCACATTTTGGCATATATTTAATCTTGCTGGCGCCAATATATGTACAACAAGATGCTATACCCCCTGTTATATCCTGTAAAATCTTGTCCAAAGAACCAGTATATGGTATTAACAATTCGCGTCCTTCTGATGTTTTATAATTGCACATACCACCAGCAAATTTATTGTTAGCATATTCAGATGACATACCGTAATACTGTTTAAACTGCTTGATTTGAATAACAGGTTTGTTATCTAATAATTCTGATGTTGTATATTGTTTTTTGATAATCTCGCCTTCTGCTTCATCTGTACCAGCAAACATACCGCCAATCATTACAAAATCAGAATTCAAACAAAAAGCTTTGCAAATATCCCCAACATCAACAATTCCACCATCTGCACAAATATGTCCATTCACAGAATGTGCAATATCAGCACATTCAAGAATCAAAGAAACCATTGGAACACCACAACCGGTTTGTTTTCTTGTTAGACATGCAGAGCCACTGCCAATTCCACATTTGATTATGTCCGCATTATCTAATAATTTAAGGCACATGTCGCCACTGGCGATATTTCCAACCATTATGACAGCGTCTGGGAAATTCTTGCGTGCTTGTTCCAACATATCCAACGCCTTTGGAACGTAAAAATTCGGTGCATCTATACAAATATTACGCGGTTCAACCCATCCATATTTTGTTTCTAATTCTTTCAGTTTTGCTAATTGTTCATCAGCATTTTTCAGCCCAATCGTTATAAATAAATTATCGATTGAAACATTTTCTTGCGCACATTGTTTTAAAAAAGCACCTATTTCATCCACAGAATAATGCTTATGCAATGTTGCAAACATACCTTTGGCCAACAATTTCTTTGCAGTTGCAAAATTACCCACCGTCGCCATATTAGCATTCATTACCCCCAACCCTGTACGAGTTTGACCATGTTTGAATTTGAATTCTTTCTGTAAAATAACATCTTTGCGAGAATTCAAATTTATTCCCATTTTTGGTTTAATTAAAATATCCGAATAATCCAGATATGTTTCAGATAATAATTGAGTCATTTCAAATCCTTTCTTACCGGAAAATTGTAGTAAAAAATATGATAAAATTTCAAGCAAATAAAATTCTTGAAAAAAATTCACAAATAATTTTTAATAGGCATGTAAAAATCAAACTTTAACTAAAAGGCAGGAAAGATGAGAACTATTGGAACAGCAGCATTTGGTCTGCGCGCACCTATTTTCAAACAAGGCGATGATGTTGCGCAAATTGTGACGGATATCGTTTTAAATTCTGGAATAGAAATACATGACAAAGATATTGTTGCGATTACAGAGGCTGTTATGGGACGCACCCAGGGCAATTATGCAACTGTTGATGAAATTGCAGAAGATATCAAAAAATTAACTAATAATGCAAAATCTATTGCAGTTGTATTCCCTATTTTCAGCAGAAACAGATTTGCAATATTATTGCGTGGAATTGCGAAAGCTGCAGATAAAATTACTGTATTATTATCAACACCTTCAGATGAAGTTGGAAATGCCTGCAAAGACCATCCTTTCACTGGATTAAATTATGATGAATATTACAAAAGTATTATTGAAGAAGAAGGAAAAATTGCAGAAGTTTTCATAGATAACAATATAAATATATTAAAAGACAAAAACATCGATGCTTTCATCGCCGCTGATATTCATACAAAAGATGAAACTAAACAAAAATTATTACAAATTTCAAACAATGTTATAGATTTAACCGATATATTACATCACAAAAGCGAACATGGTTTATTAGGATCAAACAAAGCAACAGAAGAAAAAGTAAAACTTTTTCCAACTGCGGAATACTGTATGCCTATAATTAAAACTATTCAACAAAACGTTTTTGAAAAAACAGGCAAACACATAGAAGTCATGATTTATGGAGATGGTTGTTTTAAAGATCCTGTTGGCGGTATTTGGGAATTTGCCGATCCAGTGGTCAGCCCTGCATATACTAGCGGACTGGAAGGCACACCAAATGAATTAAAATTGAAATATTTGGCTGATAATAAATTTAAAAATTTATCTGGTACCGAATTACAAAAAGCAATCAAAGAAGATATTCGCACGAAAGACAAATCATTAAAAGGCACCATGGCAACCCAGGGGACAACCCCACGCCGTATTACTGATTTATTGGGCAGTCTTTGCGATTTAGTCAGTGGCAGTGGCGACAAAGGAACCCCTATTGTTTATATTCAGGGTTATTTTGATAATTATGCAAATGAATAAAAAAACACCCAAAAGGGTGTTTTTTTATATCTGGTGTGTACCGACAAAATTAAAAGCCGCCCTTTCGGACGGTTTTAAAATTTTCACTTGGCATATAAATTATGCCTGCGTGCAATTTTGATAGTTATTCAAACTTCGCATACTTCGCTGGCTTCGCCATCTCGCCTCGCAACTCGCCCCATTGCCGACAAAATCAAAAACCGCCCTTTCGGACGGTTTTAAAACTTTGGTGCGAGCAAAGGGGAACGCATTTGACCATTTTTAGCCAATTTTTTAACCCTTTTGACCGCTTTTTACCTGCTTTTTTATCAGTTTGCCTGACACTTTGCTTAGCACTTTTCAAAAATAACGCATTTTTCGCCAAATGTAAAGTGTTTTTTAATTATGACCTGTTTTTTGACATTTTATTGAATTTGATTTGAATCTTCTGGATGTAATATAATGTATGCATTGAAAATTTGTTGTCGCACATCATCTGACACCTCTTGTTTGTACTCATCTTTAATAATTGCGCAAGTTATATTTGCTAATGAAAAGCAAATTCTTGCAGCATCATAAATACAAGGCCTATGCAAAGGGTAAATATTATGCGTGAACTGTGATGCGGTATTATAATCCAACTTAGTCAAATCCTCTATTGTTTTGCCGTTTATTTCAATTCCATCATTTAAGTATTTCCACATCGTTCTGACCCTGAAAGAAATTGGTTTAAACTTTTTCAAAAAATCATCTAATTTTGAAACGGTTGTTTGTACAAAAACAAATTCTGTTTGTTGTATTTCGGTTAATATTCTGGTTTTGTTTGAATCCGATAAGTTATTATATGTATCTATCATCCCTTGTTGTAGCAGTTCTTTGGTAAAACCGCTTTGTGCCATCAATGTATCAAATTTGCCGGTTAAAGCATATTTGTATTCCATGAAAGCATTTTTAAACAACAATAATTGGCTATCTTGTTGATATTGGATACGCTGTTCTTTGTTTTTTAATAAAAAGATAAACAATATCGAAGATTCAATAAAACTCCTAACTATTACCATTATTTGTTGTGCGTAATCTACATTATTGGCGTTCTGCAATTTTGCCAAAGTTGCGATACAATCGATATCCATTGCATTCTTTTTCAACAAATAATTGATTGATAGCGTTTTTAATATATCTGTTCGTTCGGCATAATATGTAAAAATTGCTTTTATACAATCAAACACTTTATCATATTGTGACATTTTTTTTGCTCCTTTGTCATTGAAAATAGTATTGAAAATACACTAGGTTTGCAAGAAAAACGAATTTGTAACCATAGGCGACAGATGTGGTTATATAAATTTTCAAATTGGTATTTACATTTTATAATCAATGGGGTATAGTCGAATTGAAATTGAGGAATTGATTCTTGATATTCTTTTGTTTTTTATATTAAGGAGATTTTTATGCGGTTTGTATTATTAATAGTGTTTGTATTTTTGAGTGCGTGTCAAACTCAAACATCTGCTACTGAGATGTCTGTTGCACAAAAACAATGGTGTAAGGATGCCGGTTTAAAATTATCATCAACGGAATGTAAAACATATATAAATACAATAAATCAACGGACACAACAAGAACATTTGATTGAATTGAAAAGACAGGGCGTGCCGACACAATACGATGAATGTGTTCAATCACTTCCTGTAAATATTATTTATAGTCAGCTATCTAAAAAGTATGGGGTTCCTGAACAGAATATTCGTGATTTTATCCCAGAAAGCACATTTAATGATTTTGCAAAATGCACTTGTTCGGATATGATTTATGGCGGTTTAATGCCAGATGAAGCAATTCAAAAGTGTCAAACAACAACTGTAAGTGCTTTTCTCAATCAATCAAAGGATGCACAGTTGGCATTTTGTGTAAAAAATACATTTAACGAAATACGCCAAGAATATGAAAAGCAAAACATTGCTTTTGATGAAACCGCTTTGAAAAATAAATATTCTAAGAATATAATTAATTACTGTAATTGTGTATCTGAAGCAAAAGAGGATATTATCCACAAATATCAATCGAAGACAATGCCTCAAAAAGTACAAATTGCAGAACAAGCTACTATTAACTGTGCAGATAAATATCTAAACCTACAATAATATTAAAAAGGACAGAATATGGAAATCGTCAGTATTGTGATTCTTATAGTTTTTTTATTATTCCTTGTTTATAAGGTCGGAAAGTTGATGTTTACAAGTTCAAAAAAAGATGCGAACACATCAAAACCTGTTGCAGATAATAGCAAACAAAAAATAATAGAAAGAAAAACATTGCTGTATTCTTTGCCTGCTTCAATATTAATGGCTTTGGATATAAATGCTAAATTATTGTTAAAGTATGGGTTCCAATATCAAGGAATACAACAAATAGAAGTTTTATTAATACTAATAGGTTTATGTGTATGTTTGGTTGGGCTACCTATATATTTAGCATTGTATAGTGAAAACAAAAATAAAAGTTGGATTATTTGGTTGTCTGCATTGTGTTTTTTACCGTTTGGAACAATTCTTTATTGTATCTCACTGGTGTGGGCGCTAACCGTAAGTTTTAGCAAAATAAAAAAGAGTATATTAGATAAAAAAAATAATATTCATATAAAACCAGTATCAAAAATAGCCAATCGTAAAAATAAAGTATACATTATAACTGGTATAATATTGTTGTTGGGTATAGGTGCGATAGGATACTTAAATTTTTATAATAAATCTTCTGTAGAATGTAAAAGGACGCATTTGATTGTAAACAGTCTGAATTATACCGCCAAAAAACTTAAACAAAACGATACTGATGCCGCACATATCAGTGCATGTGGCACATGGGGGGTGTATACATTTTCTGATGACGAAATTGTAAAAGTTTATAAAGATAATGAATTATGGAAAAAAGCGATATATTCCAAAGTATTACAATGTGAAACAATTTTAGCAGGAACAAATCAAAAAGGAAAAGACGAAGTTTCAACTATATTGCTAAAAGCTATGGATTTTGTGGATAAACATAAATATTGTTTGCCAAAAACTGCTGACACAGAGAAATAATCACCTATCTTAGATTAAGCATTTTCGTTGTCCACGGCTTGAATTTGGATTGTTTATGTGTGTTTTAACAACAATGGTGTAATCCATACCGTAAAATTCAACCATTTGGGCGTAGTTGGCTTTATAACCTATTCAAATCATATAGTTTATTTATTAACTATGCCGATTTAATAGTAAATTATCGGTTTTGTGTTTTTGTGATGTTAATCCCTTTGTCTGCCCCGGAATTCTAGGAAAAAATATTGTACATTTTTAAAAGTGCGCGGCATAATTTTATTGTAAAACCTAAACAAAAGGATGAAACAAATGTTAAAAAATTATGCAAATTGGCTTGAATCACGCGGATTTAAAGCCGTAACACAATCGCAAAAACCCAGCACAATATACGACTATTGCCGGTCTTTAAAGCGTGTATGTGCCTGGGAAGGTAAAACGATTGAACAACTGGGTGATTCAATCGCGGAAATATTACCGATGTATTGTGCAACGGGCGTGCACAGTGTGCGTGGACGCATGGTATCACGCTCGGTGCGTTCAAGTTTGGTCCAACTCAAAAAATTTATGTCTGAATCACAGGTTGCATAAAAAAGGTAGTTGAAATGATTGCAGCAATTCAACAGGTTGGCAATAATGTCCGCGTTTTAAACGAAAAAGGCGTAACCCTGTTTATAAAATGCGGTGAATGTGTCGGGTATACTGCGGAATCAATCAGTATCAAATACAATTCAACGATTTGGACCTATGATAAAACAGGCCGCGTATTATTTGGGAAATAAATCCTGATTTTATGACGACGATAACCCACTGATTCTGTGTCGGTGGGTTGTTTTTTGTAAAAATCAAAATTTTGACGCGTGGCTGCTCCGATTTGATTTGGCTTGTATGTTTGTATCCTGCTAGTCAAAGGGGCAACCACGAAGGGTTTATTTGCAAATTTGGGATGTTTTATGCGTTCAGGAAACATTTCCGTTGATAAAAATACCCGATTATCATCAAAATGGGCTTGTTTATCGGCTTTGATGTCCTTGGTCGCATAAAAATACGATTTACATTGTGTCCGGTTTATCGTTTGTATATCAATTACGGTTGGCGAATACTTAAAATGTTTGATGGTTTTATTCACCGCCTTGATTATTTTATCATTATGGTATCTGTTATTGTGTAAAAACAGGTGAAAGTGCCATTTGTCAGCGGTATTTCGTTCTGCAAATCCGATAAATAATAACTGTTTTTTGAACCAGTGTCTTGGATTCAACTGTTTTTCAAAATATTTCATAACATCACGCAAAAGATTACGCGATATTTCCATGCTTTTACTGCGTTGATTTGTTGGGAATTGTATTGAAATAAAGTGTGTCGGTGCAAATTCGCATAACCAATCGCAAATTTTCCGTCTTAAAATTAATGTTTGTTTAGCGTTTTTACGAATTACACAGTCAATTTTGTATACATCCACCATATCTGTATTTATCATTTTTACCACCATCTTTTGTAATCACAGACACAGATTGAATCAATTTGGGATGTGGTGGATTTTATGATTCTTTCCGTATCTGTGATAATTACATAAATTAGAACGTTTGTGTTTGTTGTTTCTGTGTTGTGGTTGAATTGTTTAAAAAAAGGTAAAAAAAATTAACAGCGCGATTTGTGTTTTCGCAGGTTAATTTTCCATCCAACCAACAGACCAGAATGTCAATGCGTCTATGTTTATCGTCAAAAACATTGCCGAAAGTCCACATCCCATTCAGCGTCAATATATTGGATAGAACCGTTTTTTCCGGTTAATAACGCTGTCGGAATTATTTTTGAAATTAAAAAACTGGGATGTGTGGTCCCAGTTTTCAAAGCACAACTGCTCCGGCATTAATCCGTTGGTCTGTTTTCAATAAACATTTTCAACATCAACGGTAATGCGATTTCGCCAAGTGCGATACGCATTTGTGTTTCAGACATATCATCTGGGAAACGGAATGTTTCAGGTAATCCCGATAACAATATCTGTTCCAAAACAGTCCTTGGTCGCGCATTATCATATAATGGTAAACCATTTTCATCATACCCAATAAAATTACCTGGATGGATTCCAAATGTTGCCATTATACTTGCGGAACCTGTTGTGATGGTGTGTGCTGGCTCATCCCATCCGCTGCGTTCAAAAACACCAGCAAATTTATATTGCAATGGTGTTATACCATCCTTTTTATACGCCACATTAAACGGTGCAGGATTATTTTTAATGTTGCAACCTGTCGGCGTGTGTCTTACCAATTCAACCAAATCAGCACGAACATTTGGCGCTTTGTGATATAAAATACCACTGTCCTGTCCCGCTTCTAACGATGGCAAATGCCCAATCGCGTCGCGGATTGTTTTTGGCTTTGGCGTTGTTGGTGCCGGAACATTCCATTCTTTATTACCAAGATACGCCAACATATATCGGCGCTTGCGGCGTTGTGCGGTGCCATAATCGGCTGCATCCAATGTTACAAATTTTACTTTATAACCAATGCGTTTTGCGCGCGTTCGCATTATTTGTTCGCTGGTTTTACCGCGTTTTTTATTTTTGTAATAACCAACAACATTTTCACCGATAAACCATTTTGGTTTAACCTGTTCAGCGATGTCAAAAACATCTTCAAACAACCAATTTCTTGGGTCTTTATTCTTTTTTCTTGCACTTTTCCCTGATAGGGTTGAACTGCCTTGACACGGTAATGTATAAATTAACAACTGGACATTTGTTTTTTTACACCAGTCGATAATTTCAACCTTGGCGTCTGGGTCTGCAACACTTTTACACACCATGTGTGTGCCATCATGCATCTCAGTATAAAAATGGGCACGCAAAGGGTCGATTTCACAACTTACACTGGATTGAAAACCCAATTCAGGCAGGTAATATTCAAATAACCCGCTGCAGCATCCTATTGTGCAATAATTAATTTTGTCGTTTGTGTTATTCCCAACAACAGCAGGAACAACATTTTCGTTTGAAAACAATTCAAACAATAATTGATTTGCCATAATTTTTACTCCTTTCTATTACGACATTTATACAAATAAATTTTTTGTGTCGTTTTTTTTGCAGGACGCAAAAAATCACAAAAAATTCAAAATTTAGAATTTGTTGGGAAATGGTCGTTTTGATGTTTGGTAAAAATTTTTTTGAATCCCTTGATTTTAGGGGGACACAGCAGCACAAATAAAAAATTGCAAAGTCCTTTATTGGACTTTATAATGTGGTTAAATAAAAAAATGGGGTGAAAATGACACAGAATACACAATATGCAACACTGATTAAATTGCATAAACTTATCAATTTAATATCTGCTGAATTTGCAAAAAATATAACTGTTGCGAAAAAAGGTGATAAAAAGTCATATGGCAAAAGTATGATATTATTTTTTCTGTTGTTGGATACAGATACGGATTACACACAAACAAAATTGGTTAAATATTGTAATGTTTCAAAACAATTCGTCAGCGTTGTAATCAATCAATGGGAAAAGGATGGATACATAACAATAACAAAACACATAATAAAATTAACCGAACTGGGTATCGGGTATGCGAACAAAACATTGGGACAGGTAATAAGCGCTGAAATTGGTGCGCTATCAACAAACAGCACAAACACGATGTTTAATCAAAATTATAATGGTAACATATTAAATTTTGACAGTTTGGAAAAATTTTGTAAAAAATGCACTGGATTGAATATTAAATAAAAAAAAGCCCACGCGTAAATGGGCTTTTGTATTTTTTTGATGTTTTTGTGTTGGGTTGATTGGTTATGGTATCGGGGTGGATACCGCCGTTGTGGTATGTGGGATGGATACCCGGGTATGCCAGATGGAATACGGCAATACCCATATGGGTATAACCAGCGCAACACTATTTTTTTGACATAACCTTTTTCCAATAATCAAATTCAGGTTGCAAAAAGTCATATCGCAATTTATCAACTTCGGTTTTTATATCACCCAATACACGCTTGGAATAATGTGCCAACATAGTATTTTGGCCCTTCCAACCAATTATCTTATTTATAAATATTATATCAACCCCCGCTTTTTGTAAAATTTCTGCAGCATTATTTCTTAGTGAATGAAAATCATATTGTTCACCACCTGGTTGTTTAATACCCAAATCTTTTACATATTGCAAAAATCCTTTTTGAACAATATTTGTATTAAATTTACCATCCTTTGGACGCTGACAATTCGGAAATATAAAATCAGTATCTTTGGCTTTAAATTTGATTTTACGACGGTTTATATAGTCCAAAAATCCTAAATCTAATAATTGTTGTGCGATTGGAACCAAGCGTTCGGATTCATCATTCTTTAATTGTTTAATAGGATGATTCCGTTTAAACTGGATACAATCAATACCTTCTTTATTTATAATATCACCATATTGTAATGTTGTTGCTGCATTACGGCGTGCACCAGTGAATAAAGAAATAACCACAAACCAAAATTGGTCTTCGTTATCTTTGAAAAATGTTTGTTTGGAATCAAATATTCGAATCAAGTGTTCGCTGCTATATTGCATGTGCCCTTTAACATCGATGGATGCTGTTTTTTCCAAACCTTTTATAAATTGGTTAATTGTTGGGCTTAAATTTGTTTTAAAAACAGAATTAACACTTGGTGCATATTCAGTAAAATCGCGTAAATACCTAGCGTATTTACATCTGGTATTGCCTTTTACATCTTTCATGTTTTTGATGGCTGTGCATAATTTTTGAATCACATCAATATTGTAAAAATCAACATATTTCACAGATTCTGGTTTTATACCAACCCATCTAACCATTTTATCAACGATATTATGTTTGCGCTTTGCTTCTGTTTCACAATTAATTGTAAGTAAACTGTTTTCCCATTTTATCAAAATATCATTGACTGTTTCGTCAGCAGCCGGTGGGTTTATACTTGTTATGTCGGATAATTTTGACTGCAACATCGTCATTATTTTTTCATTTTCTGCACCAACACGCATATTTACGATGTCGGCAATCAATTTTAAATCGTCATCATCAAGTGTTCTGTCGGTAATAGTGTATATTTTTACCACAATATCATATAATTCGTCGATAACCCTAATATCCGTTTTGGCTGATATTCTTTTCTGTTGAATCGTAATATTCCGTCCATCACCATTATCAACATTTACATCAACAGTATCAAACACAACCCTGTTCATCAATTCTTTGGCGCGTTTTAATAATTTTCTAGTATCATTTGTATGCAATTCAACCGCTTTTTTCATGTTTTTTGACCTTTCCAATGCTTCGTAATAATCTTTTGTATGTAATGATTTTATAAAATATCGGCGTTTACCATCTTGACGCGGTAATTCAACCATATAATAAAACACATTACCCCGTAAATAAAGGTTGTCATTTGCTTGACAGTTTGCTTTACACTTCTTGAACATAGTGATTCACCTCTTGTTTTTCAAGTGTGCCAAAGCAAAAAACGTTGATTTTTCAATATGTTTTGCGCATTGATGTTTTGTTTAACGCAAAATAAAAATCCGGTGCAAACGCCCGGATTACTAATAAAAAAACTTTGGTGCAAAACTTTGGTGCGAGCAATGGGGCTCGAACCCACGACCTCAACCTTGGCAAGGTTGCGCTCTAGCCAACTGAGCTACGCTCGCATTGCTGGGTTATTTTGACATAGTTTTTTTCACAATGCAAGTATTTTTTTCAATTGTTAATGTATATGCCCGGCATTGCTGGCTATTTTAATCAGTTTTGCAGACATACCATCAGCTTGAGCAAAAAATTGCTCTTTTGCCTGCTTCATTTTTTCATACATTTCAGGATGTTTCATAACACTTTTGATATATTCGCCTGGAACTAATTCTTTTGCAGAATTATACACCCTGTTAAACAAGTGAATATTTTGTTTGTTAAATGAATAAGTTAACAACACAAATGCCAAATCAAACGCTTGTTTAACCAATACATCTTGTTTATCACTTAAATTCGATTGACCAGAATTAACAAGACGCAAAAACAACATTTGCTGTTTAAAGTTTGAAAACATATTATCTATTTCTATGTGTGTAAAATTAGCCATTTTATTTAACCTTTGATATATTTGGTAATATTACTTTGATAGTGAAAGATGGATGATTTGAAAGTTTTTTAATAATCAATCTGTCAAAAACATCCTGCTGTTTTATTATTTCACGACGAATTGTTGCATCAAGTTTATCTTTTATAGCAACCAATTGTCTGGTTTTATCAAAAATATCAGAAAATAATTTAATATCTTTTGTTTTAATAGCGATTTGTATCAAATCTGCCGCAGCAGAAAAACCTTCTTTTGTATGCTGACAAACCAGCATTTCACTCATATCGCCAATACTGTTGTTCAATTCGATACATATATCCAAAGTTTTCTTTAATTTTTCTATATTTGGAACATTCATTTTTATCTCACTTTATTGTTTAACATTTCTTGTTTTTGCGCTTCAAATTGTTTTCTACGTATTCTTGCATCTATACTATCACTGTTAAAATATACAACGATTCTCATATCCGGTGTAAAAACAAGCTCGTCATAAAAACGGGTTTGAATCCACAAAGTATCACCCTGTTGTAGATTTTCTGTGATTGTATTGTTGCGTTTTTTGCCAGACATAACAATTATTCTTTCTTGATGATTTTCAACATCTTCTATCAAAATTCTTTTATTTGCTATGTTTTTTATGACATTTGTATGGTACACAGCGCAACTGGTCATCATCAAAACAAACATTGCCAATGATAATATCTTTTTATTTTCCATTTTTTTGTCCTAAACTTAAGAATATTATAGACTAAAAATATATTTTGTCAATAGTTTTATATAAAAAAATAAACCGCCCTATTTTTAAGGGCGGCATATTTTATTTTAAAACCATTTCCATGGCTGAAAAGCTTTCAATAACCCAAGCGCAGTTCTTTTATCTGCAAATGTATGGCCACAGCGCGGACAGACCAAGAATGGTTTAAGGAATGCTTTTACTTTGCTAAATACCATCAACCAAATTACGAAACCGATTGCCCATGCTGCAATTACCAATCCCCAGGCAACATATCCAAAATATTTGTTCACTGTACTGGTTAAGATTTGAACAACGCCCAAATTAGATTTTTCCAAATCATTATAGATTTTTATCGCAACAGGCCAAGAAGAACGACGCCATGGATAAACATGTTTAATACCGTAATTGGTTAATAAAGTCGTTCCCAAACCACCGGAATTCTTATCCAACTGTTTTTTGATTGCTTCATCTATCATCTTGTCGACTTCTGTTTGTGAAACTTTGACCAATTCTTTCTTTACAGAATCCAATTTCTTGTTAACCTGTTCCGCAACAGCATCTACTTTTGCTATATTTTTATCTGCACTTGCAACTGCTTTATTTGTTTCATTAACTGCTTTATCTATCTCTCCAGTTTGAATACCAAATTTATTTGCAAGACCTGTTATTTTCGAAACTTTGGAGGTTTCTTGTTTTACTTTGTTTGTTTGTTCTTTCGCTTTAGCGGTTGCATCTGTAACCTTGTCAACACCACCTTCGACAATTTTTACTTTTTCAATTGCAACGCTAATTGGTTTTTCCAGGTTTATTGACCCTTTGATTCCATCTAATAATTTTTGATATTGGGCCTGGATATTTCTTTGCAAATCAAAGAACATTGACACAACCATAGATTTTTTGATTGGTCCAGCATATTGATTTTTAACATGCAATGGGAACCACACAACCAGCGCAATCCATATGATTGAAAATATCGCAAAGATGCGTTTTGTTGTTGTAATTACAGATGTTTTCTTGGCAACCGTTTTAGCGCCACCCCTGTCGATAACTTCGATTTGTTTTTTTGCCATTTGTTCCCCCTTGTCTTTTATTTCAATCTTATAAAAAATCACTTCTGTTTTTCAAGTGTTTTTATACCCATTTGCAAAGCTAAGATTGATTTATAAAAATCCTGTGTTTTTTTAGTGTTCCATTTTCTAAGAGATTCTACAGTTTCATACCCCAACCACCATGGCTGATGTTGCAATATATTTTCAATATAATCTTGATATACTTCCGCATCTTGTTTGTTATCAAAGTGCGCAACATTTATATTTGGCAACACATTGTACCCAAAAAAATCCGACCTATCATTACCCAAAGTATAAACAGAATATTTTGGATGGTTATAAACTGTCATGACACCCAAATATATTCTGTCATATGCATACATTTGTCCGGGGTATTCGGTATCAAGTTTATATTCTTTAATTTGCACGTTGTTACCTTACATTTTCCATAAATTTTTCAATCATTTTATCATTGGCACTAAACATAGCTTGTTTTGTTTCATCGTTCGCATTAAAATTTACGATTTCATCGATTGTTTCATAATAAAGTTGTGCAGATTCTTTATTTTTAAAAGTGTGTATTTCTGGCGTTGGAATCAAATTATACATATTTGATTGTTTTGTTGCTTTCAAACATGCCAAAGTATAAACAAAGGCCAGTTTATCCACATCTTTCTTGGCCACCGCCAGATATATTTTGTCATCCATTTTCAATGTTAAATTTGGTTTATTTCCGTTCATATCTGTAAATCCTTTTATCTCATTTTTTCTTGTACTAAACGTTCAATATTTCTTACTGATGCACCAATACCAGAATACGCTTTTTCAAGATGTTTCTGGGTTATATAAATCTTTCTTTGTATTTTTGATTCTATTGTTTCCTGATTTTGTACCGAACACAACAATGTTTTTTCACGTCGTGCATCCATATCAGAAATTGGATTACCTTTGTCAATAAAATATATTATATGAAATTGACATCTGTCATCGTCAATATGTTTAACAGAATATTTAATATAACGTTCTTTGGGTTTAAATGGTTTCTTAGGCATTTTTATCCCCTTTTGTATATTCGAATATAAAGTTGCGCATTAAATCTTGATAGAACCACAAGTTATGTTGGCTTAATAATGTTGCGCCCAATATCTCATTACATTTTACCAAATGATGTATATATGCACGCGATAATTTACACGCCGGACATCCACATTTGTCATCTATTGGACGTTCATCATCTGTAAATTTAGCATTACGCATATTCATTGTGCCATGTCTGGTGAATGCCTGGGCTGTACGTCCAGCACGCGTTGGCATAACACAATCAAACATATCTATTCCGCGTTCAACAGCCCCCAATATATCCAAAGGTGTTCCAACCCCCATTAAATATCTTGGCTTGTCTTCTGGCAATAATGGTGTTGTATGCGCAATCATATCAAACATTACTTCCTGAGGCTCACCAACCGCCAACCCGCCAACTGCATAACCATCAAAACCGATTTCAGTCAATGCTTTAGCTGATTTTTCACGCAGGTCTTTATAATCTGCCCCCTGGACAATACCAAAAATACCGTATCCTGGTCTGTCAACGAAAGCATCTTTACTGCGTTTTGCCCAACGTGTCACCATATCAACGTTCTTTTCAGCACGTTCACGTGTTGTTGGCAAATGCAAACATTCATCCAATACCATTGTAATATTTGAATCCAGTTGATGTTGAATATGCACAGAATCTTCCGGGCGCAAAAAGTGTTTGATACCTCCGTCTATATGTGATGTAAATTCTACACCCTCTTCTTTCATTTTTACCAAATTAGAAAGAGACATAACCTGGAAACCACCACTGTCTGTTAAAATTGGTCCATGCCATCCACCAAATTTATGTAATCCGCCCATCTTTTCGACCAAATCACCACCAGGACGCATCATAAGATGATATGTATTTCCCAAAATCACCTGGGTTCCAGTTGCGGCAACCTGATCCATGGTAAGCGCTTTCACTGTTGCCGCCGTACCAACAGCCATAAATGTTGGCGTTTGAAACGTTCCATGTGCAGTTTCTACAGATCCACGTCTTGCATTTCCATCTTTCGCAATCAAATTAAATTTTAACGACATGTTCGTATATCCTTATTTAAAATTATCTGTCCATATTTTACGCAAATCAATATCACCATATTGTGCACCAAATGTCATTATAGACATTGGTCCATCAAAAAATCCTTTGCTGGCAGTAATGACATCATCGACAGATATAGATTTATCATATTCTTGCATTTGATAAAAATCATATATCTTTTTGTAATCTATCCAATTAGATACTAATACATCACAACGGTGCGTTGCAGATTCCAAAAAATCAGCATCTGATAATTTATGTCTGTTTAGAAATCTTTCCAATATTTGTGCAGTTATTTTATCTTTGTTGTAAACACGATAAGCCGTTTGTGCAATTAAAGCAACCGCTTTTGCTATGTTTTCAGGGGATGTTTCTGTATCAATACAATATGCCCCATCATATTCATTTCCATATTTAGTCATACCTATACTGTACACCAAACCATTTTGTTGACGGACAACTTCATTTAATTCTTGTGATAAATATTTATGAAATTTAGATTCCGCTATATTATCACGCATATTTTCGTATGTATCCAATCTGATATTTGGAAAGAAAATACTTAACCACGTGTTTTTCACACTTGATTCATGTTGAAACTTGTCACATGCAGTATATGTTAAACTTTTATGCGTTTCTACATCATGTGTTGGCAAGAAATTAAACAGTTTTTCTAAGACATCTAATAATTCATCAGCATTGTCAATTCGACCAGATATACAAATCACACAATTTTTCGCTGACAAACGTTTATGCAACCAATTTATCAACTGGTCACGAGTAAAAGATTTTATATTTTCGTCAGAACCAAGCGTACGAAATGCAGAAAAGCCAAATAAATTTCTGTCTATTAAATCATCAAACTTTCTGGGATTACTACCATGAGCACGACGCGATTCATCTAAAATAACACTGCGTTCTATTTCAATTTTATTTACATCAAACAACGCATTTCTCAAAGATTCTGAAAATATTTTCAATAAATCATTTGTATTTTCTGCAATAATACGACCATATAAACTCAATCTGGTTGATGATGTTGACGCGTTATATGTGCCGCCTTTGTTTTCTATGTAATTCTTCATATCCTGATTTGTCGGCAATTCTGGAATACCTTTGAACAACATATGTTCACAAAAGTGTGTCATACCCTGTTCGTTTGGTGTTTCATCACGGGAACCCGTATCAAAAGCTATCTTAATTGCAACAGTTTCCAAATCCATTGAATCTAAAATTACAGACACCCCATTTGAAAGATGATAAAGTTTTGGTTCAAATTTCATTTAAGCATCCTTTTTAAATAACAAACAACAATCACCGTAACTGAAGAATCTGTATTTTTCAGCAACCGCATGCTTATAAGCATTTTTCATTTCTGGCAAACCCGCGAACGCAGACACCAACATAAACAATGTTGATTTTGGCAAATGAAAATTCGTTAACAACACATCAACCGCACCAAATTTATATCCTGGCGTAATAAAAATATCTGTGGTTTGGCATATTGGTTGAACACGACCATCAAAACCATTTTCTTTTGCTAATTTTGATGCAGATTCCAATGTGCGCATAGATGTTGTTCCAACTGCAATTATACGTTTTGCATTGTTTATAATATCCGCCTGTTCGTTTGTGATACA
>OMQP01000067.1:1496-2980 GCA_900313285.1 uncultured Pseudomonadota bacterium | reverse complement strand
TTTCCTTTTGTTTTTTATGATTTTATTCTTATTTTTTGTTTTGGTCAATTCAAATGAAACATTCAACAAAAATTCAATATCTTTCAGTGGAACACGACCGTCTAATAATATAGATACCCACGATGCTTTATTCATGTGATATGCAGGCATTATACCGTCCTGTTTTATAAAACTGCCTATGACAATGGGGTCAGTTTTCACATTTAATAAATCGGTTACTCCATCATCAACTAATCCCAATTTTTCATACGCAATATTTCCTATTAAACCGAACCATTTTTTGTTGTCCATATGACGCAAAACTGCAAAATCAGGGTATTTTGCCCATGGATAATCTTCGGCTATATGATATTTATTTTTTACAAAATTTAAAATGTCTTTGCGAAACGATTTTTTCATAGGATATATTGTACCATAAAAAAAACAATATTTTTAAACTAATTTAATACATTGCCTAATTTTAATTCCCAAACTTGATTCTTGTTCAAATCATTTTTTTCTTTTGTGATTGCAACAGATAATAATTCACACTTCAAGATTTTATTCGTATATCCATCATGAAAGACAATATATTTCCACATTGGTTTTGTTCCATCAACAATCGGCATAAAACGTTTATCCCAAAACGGTTTACATTCCCGATACTCAGAAGTTTTTTCACCGCTTTTGATTTTTTCAAACCATTTATGTTTTAAAACAAGATGTAAAATATCATTCATATTGTAAATTATAACAAAAAAATAAAAAAATAAAAACCTTGTTTAAGAAGTTGTTTAGGGATATAATGAAAAACGTCCAATATACAAAGGAGAAAATATCATGAAATCAAATATTTTATTAACAAGCGCAGCTGCTTTGTTGGTTGTCAGTGGGGCAAATGCTGCACAATACTCACCTTTTGTTGGGGCCACAATGGGATTGGCCGGTATTTTATATACAAATGAAGCGGATGATGCTGCAAAAGCCAACCATGTTGATTTGCCAAGCGATTTCTTTGCTATGGGTTTAACTGGTGGTGTTCGTTTCGGTTCACACAGTTCAATTTATAATGGCGGTTTTTCTGTTAATATTGACCAAACAACTGACAGCGAAGTCGAAGATAAATTCACACATGCAGAAATTGCAAAATTATCCATGTTCCATGCATCTGCAACATATGATAATTATATCCGCGTCAGCGGTGACAAAGCCCGTCGTATAGATTTGGTTTTGGGTGCAGGTATGGGTATAATGAATTATCATTATGATGTCAAAGATGCAGCATATTTGGATGAAACAGTATATTCAACAACATTTGCCTTTAAAATTGGTGTAGATTTTGAATTAACCAAACATTTGACATTGTCTGCTGATACACGTGTTTTCGTTCCAACACGTTCACATTATGATGCGGAATCATCATACATCGTTGGTGGTACTGTAAAATACTTGTTCTAATTTATGAACATATGTACAAAAAACGGCCCGTTTGGGTCGTTTTTTTT
>OMQP01000067.1:0-1481 GCA_900313285.1 uncultured Pseudomonadota bacterium | reverse complement strand
CATATAAATATTATTGAATCCATATACGTGCACGCGTAGACGAATCGGCAGAACCAACCGGTATTGTTACATCACTTTTTGTAACGGTTACTGTACCATCTGCAGCAGTGACATTTGTGACCATAGCCCCAGAACCAGACGTAACCACATTTGTTGATGTCAAAGTATCCTGTTTTGCAGAATCCATTGTGTTATATGCACCCTGGACATATGACGTTGATGCCACTTTTGTACTAGGCGTCACATCTGCAAATGCAGGTAAAACCATAACAATTCCGGCAAAAATGCAAAATACTTTCCTCATAATAACATCAAACATATCGACAATCATGTCGTATAAAGTTATAGCACAATATCGACATGATTGTCAAAACATAAAATTAATGTTTTTTATTACGGTTGTACTGTTGGTGCAGTCAATGTAACTTCTTGGTTTGCATCTGTATTCCAAGTTGTGTACACTTTTAACACTTTGTTATTTGTTGCATCAGAAGCATCTTTCAATTCTTTGATAGCACCAGTAACTGTTGTTGCTGTTGTACCCATGGCTGTATTACCAACCAAAGTATTTACAGCTTCAGCCGTTGTACCTTGTGCAGCTGTTGCATAAGCTGATGTTTCCGTAAATGCTGCAGAACCCAAACCATGAACCGTTACATCTGTTCCTTCAACAGCGATTGTACCATTTGTTGCACCTTCGGTAATATCTGCTTTAACCAAAGCGCCATCTGCAGCTGTTCTTACTTCTTCAATAGCCCCAACCAATGTTGTTGCTGTTCCTGTTAAACCATCCATCGAACCGATATCTATTGCTGCTTGATCAGCCTTTTCGCCTTGTGCAGCTGTTGCATAATTAGCTGCCAAACCATCAGCATAATCTTTAGCATTTTGTTCTGCTGTTGCGGCTGTACCAGCTGCATCAAACGCTGTTGCGGCTTCATATGCTGCGGAACCCAAACCATGAACTGCTACATCTGTATCATCTACTTTGATTGTACCATTTGTTGTACCTTCAGTTACAGATTGAACCCCTGTATCTATGTTGCTAATCTCAGTTTTTAATGAATTGATAGCACCAACCAATGATGTTTTTGCTGTTGTTGTCAATGTTTCCAAATTACCTTCTGCCGCCAATGCACGTTGATTTTCTTTGTTAACGGCTTTGATTGCTTCGTTATATGCACCCTGGACATAAGATGTCGATGCAACGTGCGTATTTGCAGTTATGCTTATTGGTTCAACAGGAACCGCATCCGCATATTCAGGTGCCGCATGTGCCGCCCCCACTGTTAATATAGCGATCAAAGATACGCCTATTAGTTTTTTCATTTTTTACTCCTTCCTTTTTTTGTTTAATTGCTTATTAGTTTAAAATACTTGCATCCCAAGTATCTACAACTGGTAATTCAACCCAGGCACCATCTTTAAAAACATACGTTTTTCCATCTTGTGCACCGGTTAAACCGTTAAGTCCAATTTGG
>OMQP01000028.1 GCA_900313285.1 uncultured Pseudomonadota bacterium | reverse complement strand
ATCAACATTGGGTACGGCAACCGGTCCTGCAAATTTGGAAGCAGATTGGACTGCAAATACAATAAACCTGGAATGGTATAACGAAGATACAAAATTAACAGTCCCAACCACATCAAATACATGTACATATGACGGTGGAATAACTTTACCATCAACGAACCCAACAAAAACGGGATATACATTCCGTGGCTGGCAGGTACGTGCAAATTCGGTTTGTAATGATGTTTCCTGCTTTGATTTATCTTTAAATTCTAGTGTTTATGGGTATCGTTATAGACAGAGTCTAGATAGCGAAACATGTACTGGGTATCCTTTAAGTGGATGTTCGGAAAATTTTTATAACGATGTATCATTAAATGAATGGAAAGTAGAATTTGAATATGGTACAGTCAAAGGTACAGCAATGCTTGCTTCTAATAAGAACAATAGACAATATGCAGAAGGAACACCCAGTGAAAGCGGTGGAAAGTGTTGGTGTAAAATTACACAAATAAATGGTAAAGAAGAATCTTCTTTACCATGGATATATTATTCTGATTATAGTTATATAAATAGTATTTATAGTCGTCAATTTTTATGTGCTTCTGGTTGTTCGCATATGAATAGTTATCCGTTTTTTAGGGCGTCATTGTATGGTTTAGCACATAACGTTACAGATTGTTCGGCTCTAACAGATGCTAATTCGTGTCTCTCAGCTTTCAACACTAGTTATAGCGGTACATGTTTTTGGCAAAATTCTACATGTTATAATAGCATAGTTAGTGATTGTTCGCAAATAACAAACGAAGAGGTATGTGGTAACAGTAGAGAATCTAGATATGCTATCTGTTATTGGGAAGATGGAACCTGTAATGCGAGCGATGGCCCAATTTAAAAAACACCGCCGAATTGGCGGTGTTTTTTTGTTTGTGTTTTTTCCCGCCTTCGCCGACAATTACGAATTTTTATCCAAGATTACGACCAATGCTACGGCGAGGTGCGCGATTTTCAGCCCTTGCTAACGCTGCGGTGAAAATCGGCACTACATCATTCCAGGCATGGCGGGGGATTGGTTACCACCACAGCATGTTTTTTCTTCTGGAATTTCACTCATTACTGCGCCAGTTGTTAATAATACACCTGCAGTTGATGCTGCCGCCATGATTGCAGTTTTAACAACTTTGGCTGGGTCAATAATGCCAGATTTCATCATATCAACATATTCGCCAGATTGTGCGTTGTATCCAAAATTATATTCTTTGTTTTCCATAATTTTTCCAACGACTATTTCACCCGATACACCTGCATTTTCTGCAATCTGCATACATGGTGTGATAATTGCACGACGGACAATGTCGATACCAACATTTTGATCTGGGTTTGTTCCATGTAAATCTTTCAAAGATTCAACAGCGCGAACCAAAGCGACACCACCACCAGCAACGATACCTTCGGCAACCGCGGCACGTGTTGCAGCCAACGCGTCATCAACACGGTCTTTCTTTTCTTTAACTTCGACTTCGGTCATGCCACCAACATGGATAACAGCAACACCGCCAACTAATTTAGCCAAACGTTCTTGCAATTTTTCGCGGTCATAATCGCTGGTCGAATCGGATATATTTTTGCGAATTTCATCTGCACGTGCTTTGATTGCATCTGTATCACCGTTGCCGTTGACTAACAATGTTTTATCTTTTGTAACCACAACGCGTTTTGCAGATCCCAATACCGCAGGTGTAATATTTTCAAATGTCATACCCATATCATCAGATATAACAGTTGCACCTGTTACAATCGCAATATCTTTTAACATTTCTTTGCGTCTATCACCAAAGCCCGGGGCTTTGACTGCGCAAACCTTTAAACCACCACGCAAACGGTTCAAAACCAATGTTGCCAATGCTTCGCTTTCAATGTCTTCGGCAATAATTAACAATGGACGACCAGATTGTGCGATAGGTTCCAATATAGGCAGTAATGCCTGTAATCCAGTAATTTTCTTTTCAGAAACCAAAATTTGCGCATTTTCCAATTCTGCCAACATTTTTTCGCTGTTTGTGACGAAATAGGGTGACATGAAACCCTGGTCGAATTGCATTCCTTCGACTACATCGATTTCAGTATTTAAACCTTTGGCTTCCTGGACAGTTATAACACCTTCTTTACCAACTTTTTCCATCGCGTCAGCAATTTTTTGACCGATATCCGAATCGCTGTTTGCAGAAATTGTTGCAACCTGGGCGATTTCAGATGAATCTTTGACTGGACGTGCATGTTTTTCAATGTCGGTAACTACAGCTTCCACAGCGATATCTATACCGCGTTTAATATCCATTGGATTCATACCCGCTGCGATAACACGACGACCTTCGCGGAAAATGTTCTGTGCTAATACCGTTGCAGTTGTTGTTCCGTCACCGGCACTGTCACCGGCGCGTTTAGCAACTTCCTGAATCATTTTTGCGCCAATGTTTTCGGCATTATCTTTTAATGAAACTTCTTTTGCAACGGTTACACCGTCTTTTGTTGCAACCGGTGCACCATATGCGCGTTCAATTACAACAGTACGACCCTTTGGACCCATTGTAATTTTCACAGCATTTGCCAATTTGTCGACACCTGCTGCCAGTTTATCAGTATTAAAAACAATATCTTTTGCCATTGTTTATTCCTTTTTATAAAATTCCAAGTATGTCTGATTCTTTGATTAAAACGTAATCTTTCCCGTCAATTTTAACTTCATTAGCAGATGATGCCCATTTAGCAAACAATACAACATCATCTTTTTTGACGGATACAGGTATTTTTTGCCCGTTTTCGTAAATTCCGTCCCCAGTCGCAATCACACGACCACGAGAAGGTTTTTCTTTCGCATTATCTGGGATAATAATTCCACCAGCAGTTTTATTTTCTTCTTCTATTCTTTCAAGTAATACATAATTATGCAATGGTTTAAACATTTCTAAACACTCCTTTGCTGTTGGTGGAAATATAGTGCAAAAAAATAGCTTTTCAAGCCCTTGATTTTGTATATATTTACGGTGTATCATTCTGGTAAAAGAGAAAGAGGTTATAGATGTACGATAAAAATAATGTGTTCGCAAAAATTTTGCGTGGGGAAATCCCAAATAAAACTGTTTACAGTGATGATAATGTGTTGGCTTTTTATGATGTTGCGCCACGTGCACGTGTTCATGTGTTGGTAATTCCACGTGGTGAATATACTGATATTTTTGATTTTACACAAAATGCGCCGATTGAATTTCAAAAGGCATTCTGGGATGGGGTGCGTAATACTGTTGAAAAATTGGGACTTCGTGAAAATTTCAGAACAGTTGCCAATACTGGTCGTGGCGCTGGTCAATCTGTTATGCATTTCCATTTGCATATTATGAGTGATGAAAGATTTGTCGAAGAATTTTAATGTTCGTGTAACACCACACGCAAAACAAAATAAAGTCATCGAAAGTGACGGTGTTTTGCGTGTTTATACAACGACAGCACCCGAAAAAGGACGTGCTAACGATGCGGTAATCGAATTGTTGGCTGAATATTTTGATGTTCCAAAATCAAAAATCAAGATATTAAAAGGTTTAACAGGACGTGATAAAATCGTCACCATCCTTTAGTTCTTTAATCAACTCTTCAGGTGTATTAACGACATGTATATTATATGTGTTTGGGTTTGGAACAAATCCTTCGCTGCGCATAAATTCTAGAAAACAGTCAAATTTTGCCCAAAAATTTTCAGTGTTCATTATGAAGATTGGTTTGCAAGATTCTTTAACCTGATGTTTCGTCATTATGTCCGTCATTTCATCTAATGTTCCAATGCCCCCTGGTAAAATGACAAAAGCATCTGATAATTCAAACATTTCTTCTTTGCGTTCGGAAAGTCCATCTACAATTCTTACATTGATATTTTTTTGAACTGGTTCTTGCATAGATGTCACATGAGGGGTGGAAATACCAATAACTTCGCCACCATTTTCAATGGCTGCCCTTGCCACTGTCCCCATTAAACCGACACTGCCAGCGCCGAAAACCATGGTAAAATTATTTTTGGCCAATAATTCGCCAACACTTCGTGCATCACGTGCATATGCTGGGTTATTGCCTAATTGGTGTCCACAATATACTGCGACGGTTTTTATTTTTCTGTTCATTCTTCTTTTTCCTTTATTTTTCAAAATTATACCATAAAATAGCTTTGTTATGAATCAAAAGTTTCAGGATTTTATGCACAGATATACTGGAAAAGCCATGGCATTAGGTGTCAGCGGTGGTGTTGATTCTATGTGCTTGTTATATTGGTTGCACGAAATCGGTGCAGATGTAGTTTGTTTACATGTAAATCATCGTTTACGTCCCCAGGCCGATACTGAAACAGAATATGTTAAAAGTGTTTGTGAAAAATTAAATATCCCGTGCCACATTTTTTATTGGGATGGTGATAAACCAGAAAACGGACTAGAAGCGGCAGCGCGCGAAGCACGCTATAAAATGATGACAGATTTTTGTCATCAAAATAATATCGAATATCTTTTGACAGCCCATCAAAGTGATGATCAAATTGAAACTTTTTTGATGAACCTGTCCCGTGGAAGTGGTTTATATGGTTTGTCTGCAATGTTGCCTGAATCTGAACGTGATGGTATTAAAATTCTGCGTCCGTTATTAGAAGTATCACGCGATGAAATTAAACAATATTGTGATAATAACAATATCAAATATTTTGTTGATTCTATGAATAGCGATGAGCACTATACCCGTGTAAAAATTCGAAAAAATCGCCATGTGTTAAATGATAAACTGGATATCAGTGACAGTCGTATTTTATTAGCAATTCAAAATTTAGCACGAACACGTGAATGGATGGACAAATATATTGCGTCACGTGTTGAATTGGTAATTCGTTCGTGGGGTGCAATGTTTGTGTCTTCTTTTTTGTTTGACGAAGCAGAAGAAATTAGATTAAAGTTTTTGGGAACTTTGATTCAAAAAATAGGGGGGAACAATTACCCAGTGCGCTTGAATTCGTTGCAAAAGGCACTATCTAATTTACAAAGTGATTGTAAATTTACATTGGGACATTGCACAATTCGAAGATTAAACGACAGAATACTGATTGTTCCAGAAGGAAAAAGAACAAGTTTTAGGAAAAGACATGAAAAACGTAAATAATTTTTTTAAGAAAAAAGATAGCTCAAAACTTTATTTGATAATTTTTGCAATTTTATTTGTGTTGCTGATAGTGCGTATTTTTTTCACAGGTGGTGGAACAAATGTTGCAAATACCTTAATCGCCAACAAAACCGAAAAGAAAACACCAATCGAATTGTCTTTTTCAGATGTATTACGCCGTGCCAATGATATAAAAACGATGGACATTCAAAAAGACAATGTCGCAATCGGCACACTGAAAGATGGAACCCCATATCGTGCAACAATCACATATAACCCAGAATTGCTGGAAAAAATTTCTAAAAACGGCGCAACAGTTTCTATTAATAATACTGATTCATTGTGGGATGGTGTTGCCAAATGGCTGCCGATTTTGGTTAGTGCTTTATTCCTTTTTTGGTTGTTGCGTTTAATGCGTGGCGGAAACAATGGCGGTGGAATTACACGCAGTTTAATTGGTCAAAACCCAACCAAGATTGTGACAGGAAAAACAAAAACTACATTCAAAGATGTCGCGGGTATAGATGCCGAAAAACAAGATTTAATGGAAGTAGTAGAATTTTTGAAAAATAAAGATAAATTCAAAACATTGGGTGCGCGTGTGCCACGCGGAATATTGTTATCTGGTGAACCAGGAACCGGGAAAACTTTACTTGCACGTGCTGTTGCAGGGGAAGCAAACGTGCCTTTCTTTGCTACATCGGGCAGTGATTTTTCTGGGATTATTGTTGGTCTGGGTGTTGCGAAAATCAAAGAAATATTTGAACTGGCAAAACGTAATGCCCCATGCATTTTGTTCATGGATGAAATAGATGCAATTGGGCAAAGCCGCAGTAAACACACAATAAATGATAATGACCGTGAACAAACATTGAATCAATTATTGATTGAAATGGATGGTTTTTCTAATGAAACAGGAATCATAGTTATTGCGGCGACGAATCGTCCGGATATGTTGGATGCAGCACTTTTGCGACCTGGACGTTTTGACAGACAGATAAATATTGAATTGCCAAATCTAGAAGGGCGTCGTGACATATTAAATCTGCATGCTAAAAAATATAAAATCGGTGAACAGGTTGATATGATGAATGTTGCGCGTGGTACAACAGGATTTAGTGGCGCAGATTTGGAAAACCTGTTAAATGAATCGGCATTACATGCTGTGCGTGTTGGACATAAAGTTGTTGAACAAAGTGATATAGAAGAAGCACGTGATAAGATTTTAATGGGACCAGTTAAAAATCGTAAAATGCGTCCAGAAGATATAAAATTAACTGCGTATCACGAAGCAGGGCATGCTTTTGTTGGAACGCATTACAGCGATATTACTGATCCAATTCACAAAGCCACAATTATTCCACGTGGACGCGCTTTGGGTATGGTTCAACATTTACCAATAGACGACAAAGTTTCGATGCGTTTGGATGAAATTCGTGCGAATTTATCTGTGTTCTTGGCAGGGCGCGCATCAGAAGAAATATTCTTTGGTGCAAATAAAATTACTACTGGTGCAGAAAGCGATATTGCAATGGCAACACAGTTGGCGCGTCGTTCAATTACAATGGCGGGGTTATCAAATAAAATTGGTATGGTTGCGGTTAACCAGGCACAAACATTTGGTCAAAGAATTGCGCTGGAAAATGCGTCTGAAAAGACAGCAGAAAGTGTTGATGCTGAAATTCGTAACTGGTTAGATGCTGCATACAAAGATGCGAAAACTTTGGTATCTAAAAACAAAGCGACCGTTGAAAAATTGGCCAAAGCATTGTTAGACAAAGAAACATTATCTGGTGAAGAAATTCGTGAAATTGTTTCTGGTAAAAAAACAGCAAAAAAAGTCACAAAAAAATCAAATGCAAAAAAATAACGATATAAAATTTGAAGTTTTACATTTGCCACCGACAAACACTAATTCGTTGTTGGTTGCAAATGGAACTGATGCGGTAATTTTTGATCCTTGGGGTAAAGCGTCTGATTGGGAAAAAGTTTTATTAGAACGCGGTTTAAAATTACGTGCGATATATGCAACACATGGGCATCCTGACCATATATCTGCTGCACCAGCATTGGCACGTGCATTTAATATAGATTGGTTTTTAAATGCAAATGATAATTATTTAATCGGGTGGGGCAATGAATTGTTGGATATGTTTGGTATTCCACATATACATGATAATTATAAAAAGCCGTTAAATTTATCAGCCGGTACAATTGAAATATTGCCAGATATTCAAATGGAAATTATGGAAAGTCCGGGACATACGCCGGGTGGTTTAATGTTTTATTTTCCAAAATATAAAATATTACTGACGGGTGATACTTTGTTTGCAGAAAGTCATGGACGTTTTGATTTTCCAGGCGGGAATCATGAACAATTACATCAATCAATTCATAATTTATATGATATGGATTTGGATGATGAAACCTATGTTGTTCATGGACATGGCATGGATACCACAATAGGTTGGTTGAAAAAACACAATCAGTTTTTCAAAGCGTAAAAACCAAAACGCGATTTATTCCAGATAAATCCTGGTCGATTCGTTCAAATTTCCAACCATAGAAATTAAAAATTTTTATTACTTGGTTTGATTGGCCAATGCCGATTTCAAGATATATTTTGCCGTTTGGTTTGATAAGATTTACTGCGTTTTTTGCAATTTGTTCGTATGCGTATAACCCATTGTTTTTTGCATAAAGTGCGATTGACGGATCAAATTGTGCGGCATCATTAACGCGTTTATCACCATATTTTATGTATGGAGGATTTGAAACAATCACATCAAATTTTTCATCTGATTTAAATTTTGCAAAATCACCATGTTTGATTTGAATTTGTTTGGTCAGCCCGAATTTTTTTATGTTTTTGCGTGCAACACGTAAAGCAGATTTTGATTTATCCAACGCAACGCCGGTTGTGTTTGCAATATTTTTACATAAAGCACATATAATGCATCCTGTACCGGTTCCCATATCTAAGACATGACGTGGTTTTTCTTCAAAGGCATCTTTGATAACAGATTCCACCAATGTTTCAGTATCCGGGCGTGGATCCAACGTGTTTTTATTTGTATAGAATTCCAAACCATAAAACCATTTTGAATGGATAATTTTCGCCACAGGCATACCGCGACGCAAAAGGTGTGCATAATAAAAAGTGCGAATTCCGGAAATATTTTTATGTTTTTCCGTGATGATTCGGGCGGCACGAACGCCACCTGCATTTTTTAAAATTGTGAATGCTTGATTTATATTCATATTTTTATTATAATGGCGTCTATGAAAAAAGCAAAATTTATTATTAAAAAGATGTCTGCCGGTTTGGTAAAATCTTTAAAAAAAGTCGGTAATGTCCATGTTTTGTCACGTATAATTATATGGATTGCTGTGGCGATGGTTGTAATTGCATTGGGTGTGGTTTGTTTCTACAGACCGGCACGTGATGCAGTATTTTCAACAGAAACGCATACGATTGTTCATGTTAAATCTGGGGACACGCTGTCAAAGATATTGGGTGAACAGGGTTTTTCCATGCGTGACATTGACGCAATTTCTAAAAATTTGAAAAAGGATGCGGAATTCACAACATTACGTGCAGGGCGCGATAAAATCGATTTTGTTCGTGAAAATGAAAATGCGCCAATTTCAAAAATAGTAATTGAAAATGGTCCATGGAACAAAATTGAAATAGATTGTGGAACGCCCAGCACATGGCAATGTCAAAAAATAGAAATTGCACGTGATACACGTGTTGCGTTTAAACATGGTGAAATCGCCAAGGGCAGCAGTTTTTATCTTTCTGCTATGGAAGCTGGCATTCCCGAAGGCGTAATATTGGATGTATATGATTTGTTGGCATTTGAAATGGATTTTGAACGTGATATAAGGGCCGGTCAAAAATTCTATGTTTTATATGAAGAAAATTTTTCATCAGACAAAAAAGTAGATAACGGACATATTTTGGCAATATCTTTTGATGCATTGCGTGGTAATGTTCAAATGTATCGTTATGTTAAACCTGATGGAAAATCTGGGTATTATGATGAAAACGGAAACGGTGCGATTAAATCATTAAAAAGAACACCAATAAACAACGCAAAAATCACATCCAGTTTTTCCGGGAAACGTAAACATCCGGTATTGGGATATACACGTGCACACAAAGGTGTTGATTTCCGTGCACCAACGGGCACACCAATCCCAGCGGCAGGTTCGGGACGCGTAATCGCACGCAGTTACAATCGTGGTCATGGTAATTTTGTAAAAATACGACACAACGGAACATTTGAAACATTGTATGCACACCTGTCCAAATTTGCCAAGGGTGTAAATGTCGGCACTGTTGTTCGCCAGGGACAAATTATTGGTTATGCCGGATCAACCGGAATGTCAACTGGGCCACATTTGCATTACGAAGTTATTAAAAACGGTGTTCATGTGAATCCAATGACTGTGAAATTACCGGCCATAGATAATTTGGATGCGAACAACAAAAAAATCTTTATGGAAAAGAAAGCGCAAATTGAATCAACAATAAAATCATTACAGGATAACCCAAATCAAATTGTGCGATTGGGTGATACCGAACAAAAGAAAGATAAAAAATAACAAAAGGGGGTCATAAAAAGACCCCTTTATTTTATGCTTTTTTACCACCCCCCATTTGTGATATAATAGGAACAGATATATAAAAGGAAGG
>OMQP01000002.1:11954-43924 GCA_900313285.1 uncultured Pseudomonadota bacterium | reverse complement strand
TAAAAGGATTCAGAAAATGGCAGTTATCCAGAAACTTAGAAAATCTTTTGGTAAAAGTTTTTTGCAAACTCCGCTTCCTGATTTGGTTGAAATTCAGTACAATTCTTACAGAGATTTCTTACAGGCAGATGTAGCCCCAGAAAACAGAAAAAATATCGGGCTGCAAAATGTTTTCAAATCTATGTTCCCAATTAAAGATTATGCGGGAATTGCTGATTTGGAATTCATTGAATATACATTGGATAAACCTGTATATAATGTTCAAGAATGTATGCTGCGTAATATGACATATTCCAGCAAACTGAAATTGAAGCTGAGATTGATTTTATGGGATATTGCGGAAGATGGTAAAAAATCTTTGCGTGATATCAAAGAACAAGAAATATTTATGGGCGATGTACCACTTATGACAGAACGCGGCAGCTTTATTGCAGCTGGTGTTGAACGTGTTGTGGTATCTCAAATGCACCGTGCCCAAGGTGTCGTATTTGGAACAACAAAAGAAGCAAAAGTTGCTGGAAATCCAGAAACATATACTGGCCGTATAATTCCTGAACATGGTTCATGGATTGATTTTGAAGAATCCAAAGGTATCATTTATGTTCGTATAGATCGCAGACGTAAAATACCTGCAACAGTATTGTTGCGTTGTTTGCCTGCTGCATCTGACGAAAAGAAATTTGCTGCTGATCCACGTAAACCAACAATTGCTGGTATGAGCCCAGAAGAAATCTTGGGTACATTCTATAAACAAATTAATTTATCTTTTGACGGTAAATTGTGGGTTGGTGATGTTGCAAGTTTCGAAGGTTTGGATAAATATCGTTTGAATTACGATTTAATAAATCCTAAAGACAAAAAAGAAATGGCAGTAAAAGGTGACCGTTTAAATGCTAAACGTTTATCTAAAATTTCTGCTGTATCCAAAAAATTTGGAATCACACGTGATGCTTTGATTGGTGAATATTTATTCAGCGCTGTTAAAAACGGCGACGAAGTATTATTCGCTGAAGGCACAGAAATCACAGAAGAAGTATTGAACGAATTAGAAAAATTAGGCGTAAAAAATATTTCTTTGATTGCGATTGATAATACAACTGTGACAGCACATATGCGTAATACATTGGTTGCAGATAAAACATCAAGTCGTGAAGAAGCTTTGATTGCTATCTATGATTTGGTACGTCCAGGTGAACGTCCAACATTAGAAGCAGCAATCAATTTGTTCTTGCGCCAAGGTTTCGATCCTGCGTATTATGATTTGTCTGCGGTTGGTCGTTTCAAAATGAACAAACGTTTGAAAATCGATTCTGGAAAAAGACCAGAAGATGAACGTACATTGACCAAAGCTGATTTCTTGGCTGTATTGAAAACATTAACAAATATTATCGATCACAAAGATGTCATCGATGATATTGATAATTTGTCTAACCGTCGTGTTCGTGCAGTTGGTGAATTGTTTGAACAAACTTTCCGCAATGGTATGTTGCGTATTGAAAGATTGGTTCGTGAAAGTTTAACATCTCCAAATATTGCAACAATGCAACCTCAAGATGTTATAAATGCAAAACCTTTGATGTCATTGGTTGCTGAATTCTTGGGAACATCTCAGTTGTCCCAATTTATGGATTCTTATAACCCATTGGCTGAAGTTGAACACAAACGTCTTATTTCTGCTTTGGGCCCTGGTGGATTGAATCGTGAACGTGCTGGTATTGACGTCCGTGACGTGCATCCAACACACTATGGAAGATTATGTCCAATTCACACCCCAGAAGGTGCGAACATTGGGTTGATTTCACACTTGGCTTCATATGCACGTGTTAATCCATATGGATTTATTGAAACACCTTATTATGTTGTTAAAAACAGCAAAATTACCGATGAAATGGTATATTTGACTGCTGATGAAGAATTGGGACATAAAATCGCCCAAGGAAACACACCTACAACATCAACAGGTGCTTTGGCAGAAGATTTGGTTACCGCACGTGTTGATGGTGAATTTACAATGGTACCAAAGGCCGAAATCGATTTAATCGACGTTGCACCACGTCAGGTTGTGTCTATTGCAACAGGGTTGATACCTTTCGTTGCTAATGACGACGCGAACCGTGCTTTGATGGGTTCAAACATGCAACGTCAGGGTGTTCCTTTGATGCGTGTGGAAGCACCACTTGTTGGAACAGGTATTGAACGCGAAGTTGCACGTGATTCTCGCACTGGTAAAGTTGCAAAACACAGTGGTGTTGTTGAATCTGTTGATGCAAATCGTATCGTTGTAAAATGTATGAATTCTCGTAATGTTGTGACGGGGGTAGATATTTATAACCTTGAAAAATTCCAACGTTCAAATGGTGAAACATTGGTTCATCAAAAACCTTTGGTTCATGTTGGTGACAGAATTTCTGCAGGTGATATTATTGCTGATGGTTCTTCTATGAATTACGGTGAATTGGCATTGGGTCGCAATGTATTGGTTGCGTTCGTGCCATGGCGTGGTTATAACTATGAAGACGCTATCGTGATATCTGAACGTATCTCTCGTGATGACGTTTATACATCTATTAAGATTGTAGAAAAAGAAATCAAATTACGTGATACACAATTGGGACCAGAAAGCTTTACAAGAGATATTCCAAATGTCGGTGAAGAAGCACTGAAAAATTTGGATGAATCTGGTATTATCTATGTTGGTGCCCGTGTAAAACAAGGCGATATTTTGGTTGGTCGTGTTTCACCAAAATCTGAAACATTATTAACACCAGAAGAAGCACTGTTACGTAACATCTTTGGTGAAAAAGCTTTGAATGTAAAAGATACTTCATTGAAAGTTGGACCAAATGAAGAAGGAACAGTTATCGGTGTTAATGTTTTGACAAGACATGGTGTTAAGAAAGACGACAGAACACAAATGATTGAATTGCAAAAAATCGAAACAATCAACAAACAACGTGATGAAGAAACGACAATTGTTGAAAACGGTTTTGCCGATCAGGTGTTCCAATTGGCTGAAAATGCAACAATTTCTGCTGGAACAGGTAGTTTGAAACCATTTATTGGTAAAAAATTGACAGCTGAAGTTTTTGAAGGTATCAGATCTTCTGATATGAAAAAATTGGTTGTATCCAATAAAGAAATCCAGGCAAAAATTGACGAATTGCGCGAACAACACGTTTTGAAATTGAAAGATTTGAATGAACGTGCAGATGCTGAAATCGCAAAGGCGACAGAAAGCACAACATTGGGCGCAGGTGTTTTGAAAGAAGTCAAAGTTTATATCGCACACAAAATGAAATTACAGCCAGGTGATAAAATGGCTGGACGTCATGGAAACAAAGGTATCGTTTCACGCGTTGTTCCTATCGAAGACATGCCACACATGGAAGACGGAACACCTGTTGATATCGTATTGAATCCACTTGGTGTGCCAAGCCGTATGAATATCGGTCAGATATTTGAAACACACCTTGGTATGGCTGCAAGAGCATTAGGTAAACAAATCGGTGAAGTTCTGGACGAAGTAAAACAAAAACGTGCAGTTACAGATGATTTGCGCAGCATAATGGGTAAAATCTATGGCAAGAGTGTTGCTGAAAAATTGGAAAAAATGACGGATACAGACGTTCGTGCAGAAGCGGCGTTATTACGTAATGGTGTTCCAATGGCGACGCCTACATTTGATGGTGCAACACCTGAAGAAATCAAAGCAATGTTAAAATTGGCTAAATTACCAGAATCTGGTCAATTCACATTGTACGATGGTGTCACAGGTGAAAAATTTGCCCGTCCAGTTACTGTTGGTGTAATGTACATGATGAAATTGCATCACTTGGTTGATGAAAAGATTCACGCACGTTCAACCGGTAATTATTCTTTGGTCACACAACAACCTTTGTCTGGAAAGGCACACATGGGTGGTCAGAGACTTGGAGAAATGGAAGTTTGGGCATTGGAAGCACACGGTGCAGCACACTTGTTGCGCGAAATGTTAACTGTTAAATCTGACGATATAGTTGGCAGAAATAAAATGTATGAAGCAATTATTTCTGGAAACAACGACATCCAAACAGGAACCCCAGAAGCGTTCAATGTTTTGGTGCGTGAATTGCGCGGGTTAGGTTTAGCATTAAACCCAAAGAAAATTGATTAGTGGCCGGGCCACCGGGCGATTGTAAAATCGTCCGCCGGCCACAAGGCACTTTTAGTGACGTAAAAGGAGCAAAAACACATGACAAATATGTTGCAAAAGATATTTGGACAAATAGAAACCAAGGAACAATTTGATGCTCTGCGTATTTCTATTGCGTCCCCAGAAGAAATTCTGTCTTGGTCGCATGGTGAAGTGAAAAAACCAGAAACAATCAACTATCATTCCTTGAAACCAGAAGCAGAAGGTTTGTTCTGTCAACAAATTTTCGGACCTGTAAAAGATTATGAATGCGCATGCGGAAAATATAAACGTATCAAATTCCGCGGTGTTGTTTGTGAACGTTGTGGTGTGGAAGTCGGTTCGTCTGCTGTACGTCGTGAACGTATGGGGCACATTAAATTGGCGATTCCTGTTGCACACACATGGTTTTTACGCGAAGGTAAAATTGCTACACTTTTGAACAATTTACCACAAAAGAAATTGGAACAAGTTATTTCTTATGATGCGTATATCGTTACAGAACCAGGTTTAACCAGTTTGAAACAATATGATGTTATCAGCGAAGATGAATACCAGGCTGCTATTGAAGAATTTGGTGAAGATTCTTTCCATGTTGGTATCGGTGCAGAAGGTATCCGTTCAATAATCGCTAATTTGGATATGGGCGATGAAAGAACACGTTTGCGTGCTGAATTGGCAGAAACAAAATCAGAAGCAAAACGTAAATCTATAATTAAACAATTAAAATTGGTTGAATCATTTTTGGATTCTAAAACAGAACCACAATGGATGTTACCAGACATCATTCCTGTGATTCCACCAGATATGCGTCCATTGGTAAATTTGGATGCTGGTCACGTCGCATCTTCTGATTTGAATGATTTGTATCGTCGTGTAATTATTCGTAACAATCGTTTGAAAAGATTTATGGAAATGCATGCGCCTGAAATCATCGTACGTAACGAAAAACGTATGTTACAGGAAGCTGTTGATTCATTGTTTGATAATGGTCACAAAGCTCGTCCAATGGTTTCACAAAACCGCCGTCCATTGAAATCATTATCTGATTCATTGCGTGGTAAATCTGGTCGTTTCCGTATGAACATGTTGGGTAAACGTGTAGATTATTCTGGACGTAGTGTTATTACACCTGGACCAACGTTACGTATGCACCAGGTTGGTTTGCCAAAAACAATGGCTTTGGAATTATTTAAACCATTTGTTTATGCAAAATTGTTGGCTGGTGATTATGCTAATACATTAAAGACAGCACGTAAAATGGTTGAAAACGGTGAAGATATCGTATGGGAAATTTTGGAAAAAGTTATTTACCAACATCCTGTATTGTTGAATCGTGCTCCATCTTTGCACAGATTGTCATTGATTGCGTTTGAACCAGTTTTGATTGAAGGTAAAGCAATCCGTTTGCACCCATTGGTATGTAAAGGATTCAATGCTGACTTTGACGGTGACCAGATGTCTGTTCACGTTCCAATTTCTTTGGAAGCTCAGCTTGAAGCACGTACATTGATGTTATCAACAAATAACATATTGTCACCTGCGAATGGTGATCCTATGACTGTTCCTACTCAGGACATGGTATTGGGTGTGTTCTATATCTCTTTACAGAATGGTGAACACGATGAAAAGAAATCACCAAGATTTTCGGGTATGGACGAAGTGCAGTTGGCATTGGAAAATAAAACAATTACATTGCATACACCAATTTATGCACGTATCAAAGGCAAAACATATGCAACAACTGCAGGTCGTATGATTTTGGGTGAATTGTTGCCAGAAGGAATGCCTTTTGATTCTGTGAATAAGGTTATCCCAGCAGGTGAAATCAAAAAATTGTTAGCGAAAACATATGAAGTTTGCGGTGACAAAGCAATGATTTTATTGGCTGACGCGTTGAAAGATACCGGTTTTGAACAGGCTGTACGCAGTGGTATTTCAATTGGTTTTGATGATATCGTTATTCCTGCTGAAAAAGAAGCTATGATTGCAAAATCTGAAAAAGCTGCGGCAGAAATCGAAGAACAATATCAAAACGGTTTGTTATCAAGCGGTGAACGTCATAACAAATTGATCGATTTGTGGCAACATACAACTGACGAATTGGGTGACAAAGCGTATGAAGCTTTGGGTAAAACCGAAGGCGATAATTGGAACAGTATTTACATGATGGCTGTATCCAAAGCGCGTGGATCCAAAGGTCAGATTCAGCAGTTAGCAGGTATGCGTGGTATGATGCAGAAACCAGACGGATCTATTATTGAAGTTCCTATTATTTCGAACTTTAAAGAAGGTTTAACCATGTCTGAATACTTTACATCAACCCACGGGGCACGTAAAGGTATGTCGGATACGGCTTTGAAAACTGCATCTGCTGGTTATTTGACACGTCGTTTGGTTGATTTGGCAATTAACACAGTTATTACGGAACATGATTGCGGTACACACGAATTTATTACTGCAAAACCTGTATACCAAGGTTCAACATTAACTGTTGCGCTGGGTGATGTAGTTTTGGGACGTACTGCTGCACATGATGTTATCCATCCTTTGACAAAAGAAGTCATTGTGAAAGCTGGTGATTTAATCACGAAAGCAGCTGCACGTCAAATCAACGAATCTGGATTACCAAGTGTTGATGTTCGCAGCGTTTTGACATGTCAAAGTGACGGTTTGTGTGCAAAATGTTATGGTATGGATTTGTCGCGTAACGCATTAGTACACGTTGGTGAACCAGTAGGTTTGATTGCAGGTCAATCAATTGGAGAACCAGGAACCCAGTTAACATTGCGTACTTTCCACATTGGTGGTATTGCAGAAGGTAGTTCAGAATCACACTTTATTGAAATGCCTGTCGCTGGTACAATCAAATTGGATAATGTTAACACAATTACAAATTCTGCAGGTCGTGTTGTAGTATTGTCACGTACTGGTAAAATTGCAGTTGTTAACAAAGATGGCAAAGAAATGTTCTCTGTCGCATTACCATATGCATCTATGTTGTTGGTAAACGATGGTGACAAAGTTGAAAAAGGCCAGAAAGTCGCAGAATGGGATCCATATTCCAACACAATTATTGCAGAAAAAGATGGTATTGTTTCGTTCAATGATTTGATTGAAAACGTATCTTACCAGGAAGAAGTTGATTCTATGACTGGTATTGTTTCTCGCAAAGTTATCAATTGGAAAACAAACACCAAGAAAGCATTAAGCCCATCTATCAGATTGGTTGATGATAAAGGCAATGTTATTTCTTTGGGTGGTAAAAAAGTTGCAGAATATTTATTACCAACATATTCAACATTGAATGTGTCTAATGGTGATAAGATACATGCCGGGGACGTTTTGGCGCGTATTCCTGTACAAACCAAAAAGACAGGCGATATTACTGGGGGATTACCACGTGTTGAAGAATTGTTGGAAATCCGCCGTCCTGCAAACCCAGCATTGTTGGCCGAAATTGATGGTACAATCGAATTAGAAGATGCAAAATCAAAGATTATAATTCGTATTGAACCAACAGACGGTACTGCACCTGTTGAATATGCTGTACCAAAGGGAACTAATTTATTAGTTCGCAGCGGTGACGTAGTTCACAAAGCTGATAAATTGGTTGATGGTGATCCTGTACCACAAGATATTTTGCGTATCTTGGGCCAGAAAGCATTGGCACAATTTATGGTGGAACAAGTTCAACAAGTTTACCGCTTGCAGGGTGTGTCCATCAACGATAAACACATTGAAATTTTGATACGTGAAATGACACGTCGTGTAGAAATCAGCAACCCAGGTGACACAGCATTCTTGGCTGGACAGGTCATCGACCGTGTTGATTTTGAAGAAGAAAACGCTCGTGTTGCAAAAGATGGTGGCCGTATCGCCGAAGCTTCTCAGGTTTTGGTTGGTTTAACACGTGCATCATTGACTTCACGTTCATTTATATCCAATGCGTCGTTCCAACAGACAACAAAAGTATTGGTCGATGCAGCAATCAGTGGTTCAACCGATAAATTGGTCGGTGTGAATGAAAACTTGATTGTTGGTCGTTTGATACCAATTGGAACAGGTGCATATGTCCGTCGTGTTCGTGAAATTGCGAAAGAAGAAGAAAAAGCCGAAAGATTGGCTCGCGAAGGTGGCGAACAACAACAATTGTTGGATATATAATAAAAAAATATATAAACCCGGTGTTCCGCATATGCGGTTCATCGGGTTTATAGTGTGATAAAAGAAATGAAAGAAATACCTGCAATTTTTTGTGATATAGATGGTGTAGTCACGCATAAGTTTGCAGTGCCAAATTATGATCATTTTGGTGCGCCAAATGAAGATATGATTCCTGTTTTGGAATGTTTGGGACGTGATTTTACAATTGTCTTTATTACTGGTCGTTGGGCAATGGGGCAAGAAAAGGTTGAAAAACTTTTGAATGATTTATTACCAAATATCAAAAAGAAAGTTTTTTGTAAATCGCATGATTATCCTGGAACAACGGCTGAATATAAATTGGCGACAATTATTGAATTGGAAAAACAGGGGTATAAATTCCATTTTGGAATAGATGATCACAGTGCTGTTGTTGGTTTAATGCATAACCACGGTATGTTTATTGCCCAGGCATTAAGTGATTAAAATAATTTTTTTGCTTGCAAATAGCGAATAATTGAATAGAATTAACAAAGTCAAATAAAAGGATTGTAAAATGGCAACTCCAAAAAGTAAAACAAGTAAAGCACGTTCCGCACAACGTCGTTCACATGATGCATTGTCTGTAATGCCTGTAAGCGTTTGCAAAAAATGTGGCGAAAAGAAACGCCCACATCATGTTTGCCCTGCATGTGGATCAAAATAATACTTGTACAAGGGAATTAAAGGGCAGGGGGATTTTCCCCATGGCCCTTTTTTTATATAAAAATGTCAGATACAAAACGAATTATTTCAGTTGATGCAATGGGCGGCGATCATGCACCATTGGCAGTGTTGGGCGGTATGAACCAGTTTTTATACCAATATGGTGAAGATACTGTGTTTTTTCGCGTTTTTGGTAACGAAAGAATATTGCGTACAATGTTAAAGAAATTTCCACGTGTTGCACGTAATTGCGAAATTATACATTGTAACGAAGTTATTTCAGGTACTGATAAAGTGCGCGATGTTATTCGTCATGCCCAAGATACATCTATGTATATGGCGGTGAAAGATGTCCGGGATGGCAATTCATCTGCAGTTGTGTCAGCTGGAAATACTGGCGTTTTGATGGCGTTGTCTAAATTGGCATTGAAAACAGTGGACGGTATATCAAGACCGGCCATAACAACAATGTTGCCATCTGGTAACGGTGACACACGTGTTGTTGGACTTGATTTGGGCGCAAATGTACTTTGCGACGAAGAAATATTGTTTGATTTTTCTATCCTTGGCAGTGTTTACGCAGAAATTATTGGTGGAATGAAACGTCCGCGCGTTGGTATATTAAATATCGGCGAAGAAGAAACCAAGGGCAGTGAAACATTACAACGTTTAAACAAAATATTGACCGAACATGCCGAAGAATTACCTTATGAATACATAGGTTTTGTTGAAGGTAATGATGTTACTGCTGGAAATGTCCAGGTTGTCGTCACAGATGGCTTTACAGGCAATGTTATGTTAAAAACGGTTGAAGGTACCGCAAAAATGATTTCTCGCATTGTAAAGGCAAATTACAAGCGTTCTATTATTGCAATACTTGGTACATTCTTTTTGATTCATTTGTTTAAAAGATTAAAGAACAAAATAGACCCACGTTCATATGCGGGTGCTGTATTTTTAGGGCTTAACGGATTTTCAATAAAAACACATGGAAACAGTGATGCTTTGGCATGGGCACATGCGTTGGAATATGCCGCGAATTTATGCGAATCTGATTTTTATAATATAATCCGTGAAAGAACGAACGCATTATCAAATATCAAAGATGAAATAAAGAAAGTACAAAATGAAGATTAAATAGAATAAAAATTTAAATAAAAAACCGCCATTACGGCGGTTCTTTTTATTGTTGTTAATTTGAAGATGCTTCGCTGATACAACCCATAAGTTCATATCTTCCGTCTTCGTTTAATTGTACATAGTCATAGTATCCTTCGGTACATGTACATCTGGTTACTTGACCACCATTTGAATACGTTGGTATAACAGCTGCGCCTTGACCTGTGATTATTTCTCCGTATCTATCACGTAAAGACACGGCTTCACAAGCTTTACATTCTATTTTTGATCCAGGTTGAGTTGTTTTGCCGTACATTGTTCCATTGCCGATACCATCATCATACAAATACGTATTAGCTGGGCAGTTTATTAACATACTTGCAACCCAATCGCTCATTGCGCGCAATGTTAATTTTACACCGTCTTGAACCTGGTATCCACCAACTGACATACATGTTGTAATTTCTGATGAACATGAATTAACAGCGGTTTTTGAACCTGTTGAAGATGGGTTGGCTTCGTCATATCCATTTGTTGATAAACATGATTGAACATCACTGCGGCAATTTGCAGCATAATCAGCCAAGATTGTATCTTGTTTTACCTTGATCTTTGCCAATGTTGCACTCAAATACTGACGAACAACTTCGTTATTTGGAATATATCTTTTATTGGTCTTCTGACTGTCAAATGTATAATCTTGACATTGTTTCATCACAGATGCGCACATACCGTGAACTTTGTCATTATCTTTACTGTCAATATAACCAATTTTCTGCAACAAATATCTTGCCATGTTTTCAGTGATAGTTGTTGTTTTGCTATAATTAGATTTCCAATCTGTTAACGCTTCATCAATATATCCGCCAAGATTTTCATCTTTGCTGACACTCCATGCGTTTTTCGTATCATTATTATAATTCCATACAGCATACAGGTTATACATACCGTTGCTCAACCAACCTGCAGTTGTTGGATTATAATCAGCTGTGTTTTTCACCTGGCCGCCGGCGACCCCAGGTGTTCCACCTTTTACAATTTCACCGTTTGCCAAATATTTTCCAGTAGGATCTAAACATAATTCGTAATCATCACCACAAACAAATTCATCCTGCATACATGCGTCAATTGCAGATATGCAACCACGCAAATCATATGAATTTTTATTTTGTGTTAATAACAAACGTGCCTGTTGCAAAATGTTTGTAGCATTAGCAACATTGTTGCGCATTTCAGTGTTTGCTTCGTTCAAATTGCGTTCATATGCCATACATTGTTTGTCGATTTCCAAATCATATGAATTTGTGATTACGTTTGCGTCTATACCCTGGGCAACACAAGAATTCAATACGGCTGTTTTACAACGATTTGTCGCTGTTTTAAATAATTGTTCGCCACGTTGATTTGAAACGTTTGATGTGTTCGATGCTGTTGCAATACCCAAAAATGAATTTAAATCAAATCCAGATGTAAAATCAGCATTCAATAATCCGGTCACATCCAAAGAAATTCCATTAGTAGCATCGTACGCACTGGCTGTTGGTGAAGAAACATCAACGATTTTCTTTTTGATGGCATCCAAATTACTTTTTAAACGTGAATTATCAGTATTAGATTTCATTGAAATTTCAGCTTCTGTTTCTGCGAACAGAGCTTCGATTTGTGTGCTTGATAATCCAATATATTTAATTTTTTGAACAACTTCTTGGAAATCAGATGTCGCTTTGGCCAAAGCTTCTTCTGTTTTTGCATAATTCTTTAAATTCTTGGAACAAGAACATCTTCCTTCGTTGTCGTCCAAAACATTACAATAATTATCCATACATGCGGCATATTGTGCCTTGCAATAATCGGTCAATTCAGCCAATGCTGTCAAAGTATTTGTTGTCGATGTTATATCTTCCTGGGTTATAACAGGGGTTGTTTCTGTTGACGCAGGCAGAGATGCACGACTTGTTGCGCGACGTGTTACACCAACACGTGCAGTGTTTGAAATGTATAATGGATTTCCAGAATCATTTAATGTTGCCGCCGAAGAACCATTACGTGTGCCGACAGTATACGCAGGCATTACAGAATTATTTGATGTTCCAACACGTGCGGTTGTCGCTTTTGTTGTCTTTGTGTTACGGGCAGTCACAGTTGCACGTGATGCAGCATTTGACGCTCTGGATACAACAGCATTTGTTTTTGCAGTGCGGGACACTGTGCCACGATTTGTTCCGGATGTCGTAGAACGTGGGGATGTCGCAATCGCGCGTGTTGATGTATTTGTACGCGATGCCCCAGATTGTGCAGCGGAAGAAATAGCACGTGTTGCAGACGTGGAACGATTTATTACTTTTGGCGTATTAACATTTTTAGCCGGTGTTTGTGCTTCTTCTGCGACAATTTCTTCGTCGTCAATCATGTCATCGCTGTATTCGATAACATCATCATAATAAACCGGTGCAACCTCTGCAAAAGCAGGCAAAAGCAGCAAACTACTTAAAACTGTTATAAATCTTTTCATCTGAAACATCCTTCCTTATTCAACAATTTTATCACAAAGGCATGTTTTTTACAAGAACAAAAAGAGTTTTTAATTACTGATTTTTAAAGATGGGCGAATTTTTTTAAGATTATTCAAAGATGCTTTCTGTGTACGTTCAAAATCAGCCGGATTCCAAATTTGAAAACTGTTGCCACGACCGACAAAAAGAGCGGAATCTTTTATGTTTGCATGTTTTAATAAATCTTCTGGTATTACAATACGGCCTGTTACATCAAATGACAAAGGACGCGCGTCTGCAAACAACATAGCACTTAAATCGTCTAGTTCGGTGTCGAATATGCCCATTTGGTCGGTTGCCCCAGCCATTTTTTCCATACGGGACATGGATAAACCTTCGATACAATTATGGGTAAAAGAACGAAAAAGCACTACACCTGCAAAATTTTCGTTGTTCAGCGAAGAACGAAAAGCAGCTGGCACAGAAATACGTCCCTTGGTATCCAAACGATTTTCATAACAAGAAAGAAACAGACCCATTTTGTTTGCCTATTTTTGGTTGCTTTAAGTTCTTCATTTGGCAATTTAGCAAATGATTTTATGGTTGTCAATGACAAATCATAATCAAATTATGGTATTTTATGGTTTTTTGGCTAAAAATTGGTGTTTTTTAAATAAAATGCAAATAAATAAATTTTATGCTTGACCTGCGATTCGTTTTTGTTCTAAGATGTTTGTATAGACAAGGGGAAAGTTAGTTAAAAGTACCAGAAATCAGGATAAAACCGGAAATCTGGAAAAAATTAAAAAACGGAAAAAAATAAAATAAAAAAATTGTAAATACATGCGTAAATACAAAAAATTTTATTTTTTTCTTACAAAAACAACACGAAAGGGGGGATAACCACATGCCAAAAAACATTAAAGAAATAATGATTGCCCTGAATAAAGTGCTGACCACTACTGTGTGGGTTAATGCTGATCGTCAAATCGTTTCTTTAAGCGACGAATTGCACATTGGTAAAAACAATGCGCCTCGTTCTATTGAAGATTTGTCTCGTGCAGCATTGATTGGTGCATATGTTTCATTGCAAATCAGAACAGACAATTTTGATGTTGCCGCAGAAACTTTGGAAACATCTGCATTGGCTTTGCGTGTAAAAGAAATGGTTTTCGCGGAAGCAAAGAAAATCATGGATGCAGGCGAAGTTGATGAAGGGAAAGTTGCAGATCGCAAGGCAGCATAAAACAGTTTCCGTGTAATCGGAAGGAAGGGAGTCCCGCCACGGTTTATCCGTGGCGGTGCTTTTTTATCGACTTTTATTCAGCAGGCGCACATCATCAAATTCTGGATGTTGTGCAAAGATGTTCGAAATGTACGGGCATATGGATATTATTTTGCGATTGTTGGCACGAGCTATTTTTATTATCTCTTGGACCAGGTATAATTCTATTTCGCTGTTTTTATATAATGGGTCAATTTCAGATTCTGAAATCATGATTTTATCATTGCTGATTTTTACAAAAAAAATGTTACCGATTTTTTGTCCGTTGCAAATCGCATATATTTTGCAACCACTGTCGTCTATTTGAAAAGATATGTCGTTACGATTCATAAAAAAATCCGTGTCATATTTTATTTTCAATATAACACGTGATTTTTATGACGCTATAAGATTGATTTCTTTTATAACAAATCAAAATTTTTACGAATTATTTTTGCGCTTTTGCGTAACGCATTTGATTCATCTGTTGATAACTTTGTTTTTAAATTCATTAATACACCTTTGTTGCCTATGATGCGTGGCATAGACATTGCAACAGCAGATTTACCAATGCCGTCAACAATAGATGTTGTAAGTATTCTTTTTTCGTCGTGTATTATAGCATGTAACAAATCTGCAACGGCGGCACCAATACCATCCCATGTTGCTCCGCGCCCCTGGATAATTTCGTATGCTGCATTGCGGACGCGATGTTCGATTGTTTTGCGTGTGGTTTGTGGTAATGATATTTTTGTTTGTTTGCAAAAATCATCTAATGTCAATCCGCCGATATTCACTGACGACCAATTCACAACAGATGAATCACCATGTTCACCAAGAACGTATGAATTTATCGAACGTGCAGAAACACCAAGTTGACGCGATAAAATAATTTTTAAACGTGCGGAATCTAACATGGTTCCTGTACCTATAACGCGCGTGCTGGGTAATTTAGATAATTTTTGTGCCAACATAACCATTACATCTAATGGGTTTGTGACAATAATAATTTTTACATTTTTAGAATCTACATTATCCATAACTTTTGGAATAATGTCAGTAATCACAGAAGCATTTTTATATAATAAATCGGTACGTGTTTCACCAACCTTTTGATTTGCGCCAGCTGCGATAATTACTATTTCAGAACCGCGTATTGCACGATAGTTGCTGACAGATGTTATTTTTATGTCGTATGAAAATGCAGATGCGTGTCCTAAATCTTCAGCCGCCGCACGTGCGCGTATACCGTCACGATCAAATAATACAATTTCATTTGCAAGACCTGTCTTTTGAACTGCAGTTGCAACGGCAGACCCAACCGAACCAATACCAATAATTGCTATCTTCATTTTTTCCCTCTTATCATCGTAATTATAGCACAAAAACCATTTGATAAAAACATTTATATTTTGCTAGCATTCATTTAAAAGGAAAAAAATATGAAAAAAATACTATGTTTCGGAAATGTTACAGATAAATACAAAAACGCAATTGAAAGCGCAATGCGTGAATGTAAAAATATTTCTGGTTGGGAATATGCACCAGATAATGATGAATTACCAAATTCAACAGATGAATTTGTTTTGATGAAATGTGATATTCACAGTGATGATTTTTTACGTCATGTAATCGCAATAAATAAAAAATTAATATCTGAAAAGTTTTATTTAACACATTGTTTTATTTTGTTCAGCAAATCAGAAAATCATATGCCTTTCATTTTAAGTGATGCTGCATGTGTTCCAATGCCTGATGAAAACCAATTAACGCATATTGTAGAAAATGCGAAAGATTTATATGACAGATTATTTGATAATTCACGTGCACCGATTATATCACTGATATCTGCGGGTGGTGATACAAATACAAAAATATCACCATTATTACATTCGTGGTATGATGCACATAAAAATGATTTTGAAAAGGATACATTGCGAATAGAACAATTGGATGTTGCACTGGATTCGCATATTCGTAATGACAAACATATATCCGGTAAAACAGCAGATATAATAATTGTTGATAATATAAATACAGGAAATGCGATATTAAAATCTTTAACAGTGTTAAGTAATGATTGGTATGGAATTGGATTTTTAATTGGTGCGAAAAACACTGTGATATTAAATTCACGCAGTGCCAATGAATATGCTTTAACACAAAATATAGTGATGGCGAGTAAATAAAAAACGGGCATCGCCCGTTTTTTTAATAAGATTTTGCAACAAATACATATGTTGGATCTTTTTCATCCAAACAACGTCTGGATATTTTATATTTTTCAATCAATCCATCAAATTCATCATTTGTTGTTAAATCGTATTTAATGCGGAAGAAACCAATCTTTCCAGATTCCAATGCAGATTCCAATTCAGCCAAATCTTTAATATCTGTAATCATTTTTTTATTGCGTTCTTCAACCGCAACCAACATATCGTGTTGAATAGTATTTAACATCTTTTGTGCGGATGCCATGAATTCATCAATTGATAATGTTGTTTTTGATGATTTGCCCAAATCACGACGTGTGACGGTCAACGTTTTTTCTTCCATTTCTCTGCTACCGATTTCAACACGTAATGGCACGCCACGTTTAATCCATTTCCACATTTTATCCGGTGCGCGCGCATCACTGTCATCAACCAGAACACGAATACCGATACTGCGTAATTGTTCACCAATTTCATTTGCGAATTTATTTAATGCATCAACATTTTCATCGCGTGTGATTGGAATTACAACAATTTGATATGGTGCAACCGCTGGTGGTAATACCAAACCATCGTCATCAGAATGTGTCATAAATAAACCACCCATCATACGTGTGGATGTTCCCCAAGATGTTGTCCATGCATGTGTTAATTTTCCATCTGTTCCCAAATATTGAATACCAAAAGATTTCGCAAAGTGTTGTCCCAAATCATGAGAAGTTCCGGCTTGTAACGCTTTACCGTCCTGCATAATTTGTTCAACAGTATATGTGTGGTCCGCACCAGCAAATCTTTCTTCTGGTGTTTTTTCACCCATAATTACAGGTATTGCCAAAACATTTGCCATATATTCTGCATACATTTTGTGCATTTTGCGTGCGTCAGCATTTGATTCTTCGTGTGTGGCAAATACATTATGTCCTTCTTGCCAGTTGAATTCGGCAGTACGCAAGAATAATCTCGGGCGCATTTCCCAACGCATAACGTTTACCCATTGATTTAATTTTAATGGTAAATCACGATAAGATTGAACCCAACGCGACATTGCTTCACCAATAATGGTTTCAGATGTTGGACGAATAACATAAGGTTCTGTTAATTCTGCATCTGGATCAGGTTGCAATTTCCCATCAATCATTTTTAATCTGTGATGTGTTACAACTGCGCATTCTTTTGCAAAACCAGCAACGTGTTCTGCTTCTTTATTAAAGAAATCAATTGGTATCAGTAGTGGGAAGTTAGCATTTAATACGCCATTTGCTTTGATGCGTTTGTCCATTTCATCACGCATCAGTTCCCATATTGCCCAACCATAAGGTTTAATTGTCATACAGCCACGAACAGGCGAATTTTCAGCCAAGTCAGCGGCAGTTATTAAATTTTGATACCATTCACTAAAATTTTCTTCTCTTGTTGGTGTTATTGCTGTTTTCATTTTTTACTACTCTTATTTATTTTTTATATATTTTTCAGAAATTATTTTATGCAGTGTATCTGCCATTTGTTTTCGATCCATACCCGATAAATCGGGGGTTGGTAAAATTTCAATTTCAACTAAAAATCCACCCAGCATCATTATGTGAAATACTTGCATAAATGCACTGCGTTCAATTTTGCATAATGGACCACAATCCATTTTTTTATTAGAAAAATATGCAAAATGATTTGCCAAATCTTCGTCATTTATTTTTGTGCCGTCATGCAAACGATAGTGTATAACGATAGGTTGAACTGTTACACCTGTTTTTTCTATCACATCAAACATAGAACTTTTAAATTGTTTTACGTACGCACCATTTGTGGATGTGCCTTCGGGAAATATGAACAATGGATAATCAACAGATTCTAATTCTTTCTGGATGGCTTGCAATGCTTCCATCGCATGAGAAGGACGGCGGTCTATAAATACGACACCAAACTTTTTTGCCATCCAACCAATAAGTGGCCATGATTCTATATCTTTTTTACCAAAGAAAGATCCACCTAATGCGGCCGCCATTGTTGATATTTCAAAAAGAGATATATGGTTGCACACACAAAGCAGTGGACGTTTTAACGACAATTTGCCCTTGATTTTATAGCGAACACCCATAAACCAATTAAATTGACGCATGAAAATTTGCATATATTTTACAGACAATTTGCCTTGCGGTATAAAGCATAGAATTAACGCATTAACAACCACATAAATCCATGCAACAATGAATTTAATAGAAGCCCAAATTGTGTTAAATATATTTTGTTTACGAATTTTCATTTTGCTTTATTGTTCTTCGGATGTTTTTTCAACAGATTCATCTTTGTCGATGTATTCAATATCATCTGCATCTTCACGCATAAACAATTCAGCAAATGATTTAATCGCTTTTGCTGTACCTGTTATAGGTGACATGATGATTTTTCCAAGCATATGTAATGGACCTTCTTTGATACCAAATTCATCAAATGCATTTTCAGAACCAGCGAAGTGTTTTTGATATGTTTTATCAACATTTTTGGTTTGAACCATAACGAACACATCATATGTTCCAAAACCCTTGTCAATGAAAACACCACGACCAAATGTTGCGCCAAGACGCAAATAACCCTTGATCAAAGGAGTCATTTGTTTGCGTGCTTCTTCTTCATCAACAAATACGCGTGGCAAAATATTCATTTGTGTTAAACGTGGATCGATACTTGGATCCAGGTTTTCTTTCAATACCGTTGCGCGCAAATGCAAAGGTGATAAATGGTTATAGTAAAGATATGAAATTGCCTGGGCAGATAAAGCAGGTTTTGTGCCAACCCATGATGGAACACCGAACAAAATAACAACTTTGCGTTTCACAACGTATTCGCATAATCCCGCCCAAAGTAAACGCATAACAAGACCGTCTTCGCGGTATGCTGCGTCAACGCAAGCACGTGACATTTCTGCAATATTGCCTTTTACTTTTTTGATTTTTGTTAAATTAAATTCGCGTTCGGTATAGAACCCACCCATTTTTTCTGCGGCTTCGCGGTCAATGATTCGATATGTTCCAACAATTTTTCCCTTATGAAATACGGCCATATAATCTGCATATGTATCATAAGAATCATATTCTTCGCCTAAATTTTTTTGTTCTTCGGTTGCAGATGCCCCTTCTTCAACACAAAAAACATCATAACGCAATTGGCGTACTTGTTTTCTTTCTTCTTTTGTACGTGTTAAACGAACTTCATAATCACGAACTTTTATAGTCATAATATTTTCCTTTATAAGATACACAGTAAATGGTACCAAAGAAAAAAGCCATAAGCAATGTTTTTATTTGCTTTGGCTGTTTCGTTTTTTGTTGACATTTTTATTTTAATTTTTCAGATAATTCGCCAATAGCAATGGCATACCAAGATGAATTATTCCATTTTTTTATTCTGTAAAAATTAGGATAGGTTAAATAGGCATGTATTACCGGTGCAGGTGCGACGTCAGTATCTAGTGTTTGTGACGGATCATAGCGCTGTGGTTGATATAAATCTTGCTTTGCAATTTCTTTTGTGTCGGCAACCAATCCAACGGTTGTATCCAATTGCGGCAATGCTGTTCCGTCAGTTTTCATAACGCCCATTTGTGACCATTCTTTGAATGATTTTTTTGTGTCGCCATTTAATACCATTCTGTCGAAATCGCCTGGTAAAATAACTTTATAAATAACAGGTTCGTTTTTTGCCCAACCTAATTTATTCAGGTAATGACCGGCACTCATCATCGCATCGCCTACACTGTTTATTATATCTATGCGATTATCGTTATTACCGTCAACGCCATATTGTGCCAATGTTGTCGGTATAAATTGGAAGTGTCCCATTGCACCAGCCCATGAACCATAAATATTATTTATTTGCAGTTTGTTTTTATCTGCAATTTTCATCAAAGCCAGTAATTGTTTTGAAAAAAATTCTTCGCGTCTTCCATCATAAATCAATGTTAAAAAAGCACCAGTCAATTGATGTCTGGATTTTATTGCGCCATAATTAGATTCCATGCCCCAAAAAGCCAATAAAACATTTTTTGGAACATTATATCTTTGTTCTACACGTGATAATAATGTTGGATATTCAGCTTTCTTTTTTAAACCTTCTTTGATTCTTGTATCATTTACCGTGCGATTTAAATATTGGTCTAAAGTCAATGTAAATTCAGATTGGTTTTTATCCGATTTAACAATGCTTGGAATGAAAGCAGGGGATTTCAATGTTTCATCTATTACTGATTTACTGATTTTTTGTTCTGTTGCACGGTTGCGTATATTTTGAATTACGTTTTCCCAACGTTCCAAATCAAAAACGCCACGATCAGCATACACCGTATTTGTCATAGCGGCAGATAAAAACAATACCCCTAAAAATCCAGGCAAGCTATATTTCATTTATTCCTGTTTCGTTTTTTTGTTTAGAAAGAATATTTCAACCCAAGGTGTAATCCAAAAGATTGCCATGTTGCTTCTTTCAAAGATTCTGAAACATATTCTGTATATGCAGGTTGTTCTTCAACAATCCAACTGCCAGGGTTGTTTTCATCTTCATAATATACTGTTGTTGCAGCAACATACAATTCCCCAGGAATTTTACCAATATGAAAATAATTTGTGTCCGCTTTTAATGATAATTGCAAACGATCTGATAATTGGTATGTGTATTCCAGCTCTGCTTCATACGCAAATGCACCATTTGTTCCTTCGTCAAGAAAACTTGGGTTTTGTTGCCAATCATCACGATTTGGCCATGTTCCTTCAGATGAATATTTTGGCATGCTGAATTGAACATAAAAACGCAATCTATCCGCCAAAGTCATTTGTTTTTCAAGTTCTAATCCCAAATAGAACCCAGACCATGTTGTGTTATAAATATGTGTTGTTCCAGATACTTTGATAACCCCATCACCACCAATTACAACACATTCACCTTCGGATACACCCCATGGCAAATTACCCATGCTTGATGAATAATCAACAGTTGTAAGCGTATTCCCAATCGGGTATATAGCTCCATTTATATTGCTGCCACTGTAAGAAGCAAGTACGACCTTGATATCTTCGGGACCCATACAAATCTGATATAACCCTGAATCATCAGCGACATCAACATCAGTACCAACAGCATAATAATTACCGGATGTATCACCGAAAACATAATCGCCACTGCTGGTCATCAAAGGCAAATATACCCCAGGGTTAGGATATAAATGATTGCTCATTTTTAAATCATGTTTAAATATTTCATACCCAATATGCGGTGTGACTTTCCAGCCACCCAAATCCCAAATATGATGTGCGGCAAGCCCCAGTTTTAATTTGCTGTTGCTGCCACTTTGATCACCCATAGATATTGTAAAGATACCATCTGTTGGATATGCATAATCATATGGTTCCAAATCATAGTCCATTGACAAACCACCACTTGACATTTTGCCGTATGAATATCCACCGTACACGGCCAAATCAAAACCATATACATCAAAAACATGTTTGGCACCGACATTGATTTCATTAAAAATCATATCGTCCCATTCCAAAACAGAATTTACGCCAGTTTTAAATTCAAAATCTGCAAATCTGCGAGAATAGTCGGCATACACAGTCGTTCTTTGTTCAGATGCTGGTTGTGATACGCCGTTAGTTGTCATTGCGCCACGATAATTGTAAACGCTCGTTTGTTCGCGTGGAATTTGATAAGAATAATTATTGGAAGCCAAAACCTGTTTTCCACCAGAACTGCCGACATATTTAGTATACCCATAATTTTGGTATTTTGTATATCCAAGCCGGTTGGCATTCATTTTAGCATTCTGTGAATAGTAAGACGGCACCCCTTCGTTTGATGCAAAGCATGCAAACGGAGCGGCAAAAGCGCACAAAAAAGCCAAAAAGTTCTTTTTCATCTTCCTTTCGTATACCCCATTATATCATAAAATCGATTTGAAAAAAAGCGTTTGTTTATATTGAATTTTATTTTTCTTGAATTATCATTTTTGGCATGAGTGTCGCACATAATATTTATATTCATGTACCTTTTTGTATGGCAAAGTGCAATTATTGTGCCTTTTATTCGTTGGCATGTAAAAATCCAGATTGGCAAAAATATGCTGACAATATATGCGATGAATTGAAATTTTGGGCTGACAAGTTGGGAAAAATAGATGTTCCAACTGTTTTCTTTGGTGGCGGAACACCATCTTTGATGCCGATAAATGTTTTTGAACAAATAATGAAAGTTTTGCGTGAATATTTTAATTTGTCAGAAAATTGTGAAATAACATTGGAATCAAATCCTGGAACATTAGATAGAAATAAATTAGCTGATTTTGTATCAAATGGCATAAACCGTTTATCTGTCGGGGTTCAATCATTGAATGATGACGAATTATTATTTTTAGGTCGCATTCACAATGTACATCAGGCAACAGATTTATTAGATGCTGCTGGGGATATGGGATTACGTGTGTCTGCAGATTTTATTTATGGTTTACCACATCAATCAGAAAAATCTGTTGCAGATATGTGTAAAAATATAAATGAATTAGGATTGCAACATGTATCGTTATATGAATTAACCATTGAAAAAAATACGCCTTTTGGAAAAATGAATTTAGATATGCCAAATAATGAAACAATGGCAAAAATGTATATGTCAATTTCTGATGTTTTAAATTTGCCACGTTATGAAGTTTCAAATTATGCGATTGCTGGTCAAGAATGCAGGCATAATCAAAATATTTGGGCTGGAGATGCGTATATTGGAATTGGTCGTGGTGGGGCAGGTCGTGTACATATGGATAATGTTTGGTATGATGAAATGGGCGGTTTTGAAAGATTTGAAATAATTGACGATGCAACGCGTGCAACTGAAAAAATTCTGACAGGAATGCGTACAATTCGTGGTGTTAAATTGGATAAAGATGTTCGTGCGCAGATAGATTTTGACTGGGTAAACAGAAATAAAAATTTAGTTGTAGAAAAAAATAATTATTTGTATGCTACGAACCAAGGATTGTTAGTTTTAGATAATTTATTATTGGATTTAATAAAATGAAAAATAAATTTTTGAATATTCTTGGAATTGTTGCGGTATTTATTACCGTGATAATTGCGTGTGTTTTTACAAAGGAGAAAATTATGGATATTGGAATCAAATTTGAAAATATGGATTTATCTGTTAATCCGGGTAAAGATTTTTATGATTACGCAACGCTTGGGTGGCGCAACAATAATCCAATTCCTGATGATTATACACGTTATGGCAGTTTTGATGTGTTGGCAAATACAAATCTTGAACGTGTTCGTGACATTGCAGAAAATGATGATGGAAAAATAGGTTTGCTTTATAAAATTGCAATGGATACCGAAAAATTAAATGCACAAAAAACAGAACCTGTGAAAGAATATTTAAACGAAATAGATAATATCAAATCTAAAAATGATTTGCCAAAATATTTAGGACATATGCACCGTTTTTCTTCTGCGTTTTGGGGTGATGGTGTCGGACTTGATGAAATGGACAGCGACCATTACCTGTACAATATAGGCCAGGGTGGTATTGGTTTATCGCGTGATTATTATTTTGATGCTGATTCAAAATCTCAAGAAGTTAGAAAAAAATATAAACAATATATTAAAACCCAGATGGATAATTTTGGTATTAAAGTTGATGCTGAAAAATTATATGCGCTGGAAGAAAGAATGGCTAAATCTTTTTATAAAAAAGAAACATTACGTGATCCATTGGCAAATTATCATAAAAAATCTTTTGATGAATTGAAATCTGAAATACCAGAATTTGATTGGGATGTATATTTTGATGCACGTGGTGTAAAACCAGAATATATAAACGTTGCACAAATAGAACCTATCAAAGAATCTGTTGCTGTAATAAATGATACTGATTTAAATTTAATCAAAACATATTTGAAATTCAGAATTGTTAACAGTGCTTCTTCATTATTAGATGATAAAACATATGATATTGCTTTTGATTTTTATAATCGTGTTTTGTCTGGTCAAAAAGAACAAAAACCACGTTGGAAACGTGCTGTGGGTATGATAGATGGATCTCTTGGTGAAATGGTTGGTCAATTATATGTGAAAAAATATTTCCCAAAGGCAGCAAAACAACGTATGGAACAGTTGGTTAAAAATTTACAAAAATCATATGAAATGCGTATAAAAGATTTAACATGGATGAGCGATGATACAAAAAAACAAGCACTTAAGAAATTAAGCACATTTAAAGCAAAAATCGGTTACCCAAATAAATGGCGTGATTATTCTAAATTGGAAATAAAATCAGATTCTTTGTTCGCAAATATGATGCGCGTTGCTGAATTTGAAGATGCTTTTTGGTTGAATAAAGTAGGCCAGGAAAAAGATCCAACTATTTGGTATATGAACGCACACGAAGTAAACGCATATTATGACCCGTCAACAAATGAAATATGTTTTCCGGCTGGTATATTACAATATCCATTTTTTGATATGAATGCAGATGATGCATTTAATTATGGTGCAATCGGTTCTGTGATAGGGCACGAGATGACACATGGTTTTGATGATTCTGGCCGTCATTTTGATATGGATGGTAATATGAAAGATTGGTGGACAGAAACAGACGCGAAAAAATTTGAAGAACGAACAAATATTATGAAGGAACATTTTAATAATATTCTTGTTGCACCAAATACGCATGCAAATGGTGAATTTACTTTGGGTGAAAATTTAGCGGATTATGGTGGAATAACCATCGCGTATAATGCATATAAAAATTTCGGTGAAAAATCAGAAGCAATAAATGGTTTGACCGCAGATCAAAGATTCTTTGTTGCATATGCAATGACAGAAGCTGGTAATATTCGTGATGAAGAAATTTTACGTCGAACAAAAATGGATGAACATTCATTGTCTCGTTGGCGCGTAAATGGTATATTACCACATGTAGAAGCATGGTATGATGCATTTAATATTAAAGAAACTGATGCATTATATCTTTCGCCGGATAAACGTGTAAAGTTATGGTAAAAAAATAAACCGCCGTTTTGGCGGTTGTTTTTTTATCGTGCGTTTATTGTCAATTCGGCTATTTTTTCGTTTCGTTCTTTTTCTAATATGCGTATTTCATTATTCAACGCGTTTATTTCATTTCTGTCTTCTATATCACCAAGTCCATTGTCATATTGATTGTTGCTGTGTTCAAGACCGCTGATTTGAAGTTGTAATTCTGCTATGCGTGCATCTATTCTTTCGATGACGTCGCGTTTTGCTTCTTCAAACATGTCCTTCATGCCAGTTGTATCGCGTTTTTGTTTGGTCATAACAATCCCCTTTTGTTTTTCTTAGCAACAATTTTTCTAAATTCGTTACCTGGATGAAATGTTGCAACGCGACGTGCAGATATTACCGCTGGAACACCGGTTTTTGGGTTGCGACCGATACGTGCGGCCTTGGCGAGTATTTTGAAAGTGCCAAATCCAGTAATTTTTACATCTTCGCCGTGAACCAGTGATTGTTCGATTTCATCAAATATGATATCAATCATTTTGTATGAATCTGATGCGGTCAAACCAAAACGTTCCCGTAATGCATTTGCCAAATCTATACGTGTTACAGTTGCCATCATTTTTTCCTTTATATTACAATTATACAAGCCCTTTTTAAGATTGCAATCACTAAATGTTGATTTATTTTTTTATTAGTGTAGAATTTTTCACGCTGTCCCTATAGTTCAATTGGATAGAACAAATCCCTCCTAAGGATTAGATGCAGATTCGAATTCTGCTGGGGACGCCAAAAAATAAAGGAATAAAAAATGAAAAATAAAGCAGTAAAATTAGGGATAATCGCATCAATATTGCCACATTTGTTTTGTTGTGTCTTACCAATAGTTTTATCTTTGGTTGGTTTATTTGCACCAGAAATTGCACATACATCTTTTATTCCAGAATGGATAGAACCATGGTTGTTTGTGTTTTCGGCTTTGATGTTAGGATTGTCGTGGGTGTTAACTATGCAAGATTGTCCATGTACAGAATGCGGTGATGAAAAATCGCACAAGACACAAAAAATTATATTATCAATAATAACTGTTTTGTTTGTGGTAAGTATAGTTTTACATCTTTGTGCACACGGTCACTAGATTATTTTAATGTGAATTTTTTTGTTTGAATTTTTATTATTTTTTTGTGCATTTTATCTATGATATGGTGTTTTTTTAATTCGTTAAAAGCAATATACATAGGTGTTATAACCTGTTGATAGTTTAAATTATATGTTGCACGTTTTGATGCCATTATGTTTTTATACAAAATTTCCATATCTTGCATTTGAAAACCATCATGTTTCACTTTGTTATAATCTTGCATGATACGTTTGTAAAGAGCAATACCACTTTTTCTTATCTTTTTAAAATCGTCATCAGATATAGGTGTTTGTTTGAAAATCCATTCTTTGTTTAACAAAGAGTAATTAGAACCTGTTCTGTATCTGCCACCAAAAGGATTATTATTCATATCTTCAATATTTAAATCGATTTTGCGCCCTTTGATATTACATAAATGTATCATGGCCCAATCGTAATAATATAACTTTAAAGTTTGGGCTATGTTCAAATTTGGATACTGTTTTGAAAGCCCTGTCATGTCAAGTACGATACAAATATCTATATCAGATTTTTTTGTATAAAAATAATTTGTCATAGAACCAAATAAAATAATATCTTTGACGTCTGAATTTTTTATATGCAAATCATGTTTGTTGCGTAAAAAATCTATAAAACACCAAACTATAGACAAAAGCATATCTTGAACATCAGAATGCAGTTTGTCATTCTGAACCCAAATTTTTTTATCAAGATTTTTATGTTTTCTTAACATGTATTATTATCTGTTTATAATTCGCATTATAAATAAAGTTAATCTGTATTTCAATGGTATCAATTTTAATGGGATTTTTTTACACAATGCAATAAAGGTTTTTTTTGTTTGTTTTGTTTGGATAACTAAATCAGGCATTATAGTTGCAAAATATTTTTTCCAAAAATCTGGCGAAAATTCATTTTTATTATTTAAAAAATTATCAATGATTTTTATGTATTCAGATGATTCTTGGACAATGTGATGTTGTGTTTTTTTTAATAAATATGTTTGTACAGTAATTGTCATATCTTTTGCATTTTTTAATGCGTCAAATACAATCAAGTGATCTGATGAAAAATCTTGTGTTTTGCAAATTACATCGTTTTTTATACAAAAGCATGATAAATCATCAAAAGCATGTTCCAATATATAATGTTTTTGACAGATGTAATTAAAGTCTGGTTTTGAATTTTTTATTCCATTTGAAGTATCTAATTGTTTAGATTTGAAATTGATGATATCTGCATCTGTTAAATAAATCATATGATAAATATAATCCAATGCTGATGGAATAAAGACATCATCGGCATTTATAATAATAATGTAATTACCATTCGCCAGTTGTATTGCATCGTTTATATTGTCTGTTTTCAAAAGATGAAATCTTGAATCGGTTGCAATATGTTCATTTATGTTTTCTACAGAGTTATTTATTAAAAAACATTCCCAACCTTTAAAGTTTTGTTGCTTTAAAGATTCGATGGCTAATATGTCATTCGCATTTTTTATTACAATACTGATAATCTTGTTTTCGTACATTAATTTTTTCCGGATTTAGAATCAGGTGTCACAAATAAATCTGATAGGTAATCACCGGCAACACTTGCCGTGGATTTTGAATAATAACATTGGGCACCCTGCTGGTTGGATAAATCTGACGCTTCTGGAACATAAATGAAAGATCCAGAATTATCTTCAAATTCAGACACATAACAATCGGCAATGGTATGAAAATTCCAAGAGTTTCGTATTAACAATAATGATGAAGGATTGTAATTGTCAATTTGTACGGATGACTTTTCAACTGTGCCACCATCTGGACATACTGCACATTTTACATCTTCACCGCTAATAAACGGATTGCATGCAAGCCCCAGTATTAAATCTCTGTCTTCGCTTGCGTCTTTGTTTCCTTTTTGTTCGCACGTGTAATTGCCACTTTCAGAATCAGTGATACATCCACGTTCGTAATTAATCATTTGGTTACCAAAGAAACCACGCATTTGATTCATTTTTTCAAGTGTATTATTGCCAATATTATAATTATCGGTAGTGTGCTTGACGCCTTTTAAATCGGTTAGTGTGACACTGGTTAACCAATTGTATCCGATAATGTATTTGCCACAAGAATACACATATTGACCCTTTGGACATAAAATATGAGTTTTTCCGTAATCTTTACCCTCGGAATAAATTCCCAAATAACCAGGAACAGCATCAGGATTATCAATTTTTGTGCATACATATGGAAATGCGCCTGATTTTTCATATCCGTCTATACATGTGTCTATTTCACATAAATGTTCTATTTTATTGGATGTCCTGGTAACTCTTTTCCATGTTTTGACGTTTGCTGAATTTGGACATTCTGCATCGCAAGATGAACTGAGTGTTCCAGATGTGGTTCTGCCTTCTTGACACAAAGTGCATGCACCACCTTCTAGTGATTTATTACAATTTTCTGCTGTTGAATATGTCCCCTGAGGACAAATACCGTAACCAACTCCATGTCCATTATCTGGACAATTCTTTGCGCATTGTATCCTGTATGTACCTGGGTCACACGCTTCCGCCCTGGTGTCCCATGATATTGCTATGGTGATACCAAATAAATGCCATAAAAAAACACTAAGCTTGTTCATCCTTCCGTACTCTTGAAAAATATTTTATAAACTTTGGTATTTTTACGCAAGAGAAAAATAAAAAATACTTGCTTTTATTCTTGTGTTTTTTCTATAATCCCAAAAAGAAGAAAAGGAGTATTAAAAAATGAAATTATCAAATTTATTTTTCGCAATTGCAGGTTTGACTTTTATTGGTAATGCCAATGCTGCAGATATAACAATTTTCTATTCGCCAACATGTCCGCATTGTCATCATGCGCGTGATTTTATCAGCAATAATTTAATTTACGAATATGCTGATTTAAAAGTATCAGAAGTCAATGTTATGAACGTTGATAACCGTCAGGCATTTGTTGATGCGTTGTATAAATGTGGTTATCAATCTGGTGGCGTTCCAGTGTTGGTTTTTGGTGATATGAATGTTAAAGACGGATTCAAATGTTTTCAGGGTTATTCTGATGCGTCACAACCCGAATTTCGTGCAGCTATTGAAGCTGATTTGACAGATGAACAAAAATCTGCTGCCGCTGCAAATAAAGCAGAAATGGAAAAAGACAAAGATGCGTTTATTGCTGCACATGCAGACAGAAAAAACGCAATATCCGAAAAAGATAGTCAAAAAAAAAATAACGAATAAATCAGGTGACAATACAAATATCTTGTTGATAGGTTTGTTGGCTTTGTTATCAATAGGATTAATATTAGTGTTGTTTAAAAAACATAAATAAAGGTAAATTATGTTTGATTTAACAGTTTTAGATTATATCTATATTGTTATTATTTTGGCTTCTACAATCTGGGCAACTGTTCGTGGTGGTGTGTATGAAACTATCGCGACATTGTCCTGGGTTGTGGCGGCGATTTCTGCAAGATTTGCATCACCATATCTGGATGGCCTTTTGCAGAAATGGTTTGATGTGCCTGATTCTACGGTTGTGACTTTGGTTGCGTCGTATTTTATAGTGTTTTTTGTTATTTTGGTTGTAGTTGGTTTTATAAATCAAAAAATACGTGAACGTATCCAGGACAGTTTTTTATCCGTGACTGACAGAACGTTGGGGGTTGTTTTTGGAATAGTTCGTGGCTGTTTGTTGATGGGTTTTGTGTATTGGGGTGTATTGTGGTATTATTCAGATATGCCGCGTGGTTTGCCACATTGGGTTGTTGATGCGCGTACGCGCACAGTTATGCAGTTAACTGCTGTAAAAATGGACGATTGGTTCTTCTTTGGTAACAGTAAATTGTTGAAAAAAGATTTAGAACAAGACAGAAAACAACATAAAAATTTGATAAATCCAATGATTGAAAAAAAGCCATCAGAAACAAAAGAACCAGAAACAGGGTATAAAGTATCTGAACGTGCAGCATTGGAAAACCAATTGTTACAGATAGAATCTGTAGCAAATGCAATTCAATCTGAAAATAAAAAATAATAACACCGTCGAAAGACGGTTTTTGTTTGGAAAAGCGTCCTGTTGCACAGGACATTTTTTATTGTTTATAATGTTGTATGCGAAAAATAAAAATTTTTATAACTTTTTTTGTGTTGTATGAATTTATTGCAATAACTATACTGCAAATACCAGAATTTTGTTTTGGTATATTTAATTATAATTTCTGTGAAACAGGGTATAAATATTTCCTTTTTTGTGTAATGGTTCCGGTGTTGTTTGGACTGTTGTTTTGGTGGTTGCCAAAGAAAGAAGAAACAACGCAAAAACAAACATTTTTTGATATGTTTTTCGATATAGTTCCGCCGCAATATATAAAACGATTTTTGACGGCAACAGTAATTATTGGTTTGCGAAAGTTTATAATGTCGCATCCAGGTGCTCGCGATTTTTTTAGCAATGTTAATTCTGTGTTGAAGAAAAAGAGATTGACAAAATAACTATTTTGTATTATATTTTCGTGTGTAAAAAACAGGAAATATAAATGTCTGAAAAATTTTGTATATTTTGTGGTGGCAAACCAGAAAAAAAGAACAAGGAACATGTTATTCCCCAATGGTTAATTCGTATGACTGGGCGTGAAAAGAAAGACGTTTTTACTGATTTTCCATCGGATTATAAACATTTATCTTTTATGAATTTTACTTTCCCTGCATGTGAAAAATGCAACTCTAAATACTCTGAATTGGAAGCTTTAACCCAAAAAATTATGGAAAAAGTATTGTCTGGTGGTGCAATTTCTGGTGCAGAAGCCAATGTGTTGATGGATTGGTTTGACAAAGTTCGTATTGGGTTGTGGTTGACATGGATGTGTTATGACCCGGAATTGAAAGCAGATGTTCAACCGCACTTTTTTATTGATTCACGTATTGGGACATGTGACAGATTGCTCAATATACGTAAATTGAATTTATCAGATAAAGAAAACAAAGGTATTTTATTTATGGGTACAAATAATACCTGGTTTACATATTGTCCAAGTGCATTTTCAATGGTTATAAATGATTATTACTTTTTAAATGCTTCTACAAATAATCTTGTTTCGCCTCATCTTGGTTTCCCAATCATGCGTGAAGCAGAAATGTTTGATGAAGACAAAGGTCTTTTCCATGCGTCTTTGGAATATGGACGTCAAAAAATTATAAATCCAGTTGTAAAAGGTTTTATTCCACATGCAGAATCTGTAACGTTCTTTCAGCCGATGTACCATGAAATAGCTCCGCTGATAGAGGATAATTCTGCAGGGCAGTATATAGTAAATCACAGTTATGATTCTGCCAAAGGTATCGGTGGAGTATTTTTTCAAAAAGGTAATGTTAATAACATAAAATATTTACAACCAAATTCATTGGTTAATTTAAAAATGAAAACTACGACATGGCCAGCATTGGAACCAGATGTTTTAAAATTCCAGAATATAATTGCGGAACGTTCATTGTTTCAAACAAAAGAAAGTAAATTGGGAATAATGCTGAATAAAAGTATGTTGTCTGTAATGACAAAATCAAAATAATAAAACCCACACGAAAGTGTGGGTTAATTTCTGGTGCCAGTTGTCGGACTTGAACCAACGACCCTCTGATTACAAATCAGATGCTCTACCAACTGAGCTAAACTGGCAAGGCAACGCATATATTA
>OMQP01000002.1:0-11921 GCA_900313285.1 uncultured Pseudomonadota bacterium | reverse complement strand
TGATAAAGATCTTTTGTTTTTTTATATAAATCCGGATAATTTGGCTTTTTGTCATATGGTATTTCACAGATTTTATATAGTGTATCAATTAATTCATATCTTTTAAAACCGTATTGTTTTGTTTTTGAATTGAACCCAATTGCATATCCAGAAACACCACTATGCATGGTCATATATGTTTCAAAATCGCCGCGCATTTGAAAAATCACGTCAGAATCAACCATTGTTTGTTGATAAAGTTTTGAAACATCGTTGCCGGTGTTGGCAACAATTCTGTATATTTTGTATTTGAAAGCCACAGTTTCAAAGATTATTTGCGGTGTTAAATTATTGTCTTCTGACATTCCGTATTGTTTATATTTATCTAATAATACTTTTGTAGGTTTGAAAAAATATTTCTTTATGTGCTTATTAAAAATTATTTCAAATAATACGCCTTCGTCATCGTCATATAATACGTATGCTTCGCCATCCAGTCCATTAACATATTTAATATTTGCATCTGCTAAAATTTTAGCGAATATTTCATGTGTATCTTGTGTTTGTGCCATTTATTTACTTCTTTTTAATGAATTTTTTTCTAAAAATCTGGACAACAAGAATTGTTGTCTGTTCATGGTTGTTCGAACTAAGCCGTGTTGTTCGGCGTTTTTCAAAAACATTCTGTTTGCAATTACGGTCACGTCATAGTTATTTTTGAGTTGTTTATTCGTTTTTGCAAAATGGTTTATATGAGCAACTGGCTTGTTATCAATATAAATATCTATGCGTGGTAAATATCCGTCATAGCAATCAACAACCATCAAAGAAACATTGTTTTTACCGACCAATTCATATGTATAATGTGTGCCTGACAAATATGTTATTGTCACGGTATTGTTTTTTATTGCACGTAAAATGTTTTGTTTAAATTCTTTGTTCATAGTGTATACTATTGCACAAACTTTAAAATTGTCAAGAATTTGATAGACAATGCAAAAAATTATGTTATATTATGGTTAACAACAAAGGATTTTTATATGTTTTTGATTTTTAATAAACAGTTTCGCACAGAACAAAAAATCATCAATGAATTGATGAAAAAGGTAAAAAACACCAAAAAAGTTATTAAATCTTTGATTGGTAACAGTGAAAAATATGAATTGGATACACTAGACATAACTTTTAATGTTACAAAACCACAAAAATTTGTTGTTGCAGATAAAACAGGTGAAGAAATTGTTTCTATGGATTGTGAATTTCAAGATGGTAACGAAATTCAGTGCGTACGATTTAATTGGTTTTCTGAATTGTTAAAAGCTGCCAGAGAACGTGAACAGAAAGAAATCTATGGCAGGGTGAAAGAAGAGCAGATAATGGCGGCCCGTAGAGCTTTAGAAGCAGCAGTAAAGGCACAAAAGGAAAAAGAAGCCATAGAAGCAGCAATGTGTAATTCTTTGAAAAGAATAAAAAAGTTGTAAAATAAAGCGGGCGTTTGCCCGTTTTTTATTTGATATTGTAAAAAACACTGCTAGAATAATTGCCATGAAAAAATTACCAGAACTTTTAGCACCTGCAGGCACATTAGATGCTTTTAAAACAGCCGTTCTTTATGGGGCAGATGCTATTTATGCCGGATTGCCAGGTTTTTCAATGCGTGCACGTGCAAAAATTACCGTGGATGAAGTTAAACAGGGTATAGATTTTGCGCATAAACATGGTAAGAGGGTTTATTTGGCCTTTAATTTGTTCGCACACGATCGTGATTATGCAAATATGGATAAAGTGTCCGAAGTATTAAATTATTTGCGCCCTGACGCGTTAATTATATCTGACGCTGGCGTTTTAATGTGGGTGAAAGAACATCATCCTGATATTCCAGTCCATATATCAACCCAGGCAAACATTTGCAGTGCATCCACTGTTAAATTTTGGCAAAAAGCCGGTGCAGTGCAATGTGTGTTGGCACGTGAAGTTTCACACAAGGAATTTGAATCCATACGTGAACAGTGTCCAGATATCGGTCTTGAAATATTTATTCATGGTGCAATGTGTATGTCGTATTCTGGACGTTGTTTGTTGTCAAATTATATAACCGGACGTCCATCTAATCGTGGGGCATGTGCGCAATTATGTCGTTGGAAATACGATGTGATTTTGCGTGAGAAAGAATCTGGCATAGAAATGCCAATCGAAGAAGATGATCGCGGCGCCTATATCATGAACAGCAAAGATTTATGTTTGATGCCACGTCTTAAAGAAGTTATAGAATCAAATCCAGATACATTGAAAATAGAAGGTCGTAACCGCAGTGAATATTACGTTGGAGCCGTGACACGCGCATATCGTAATGCGCTGGATGCCTATGCACGTGACCCAGAACATTTTGACCCAAAACCATTTATGGATGATTTGAATTTGTTGGAAACGCGTGGATATACAACGGCTTTCTTTGATGGCCCGGTCCCGCCAGATGCACATGATTACGAACAGACGCATTCTAATTCTGATTATTGTGTTGCGGGTGTTATAACAAATACAGATGATAAAAATATTACATTTGAATTACGTAATGAAATAAAGCAGGGTGATACAATACATTTTCTTTTACCATTTACCCAGGATACAGTTTCAATTGTTTTGGAACATATTATAAATGCCAAAGACAATGCAGAATTACCAAAAATGTCCGCAGGTCAGAGCAATTCATTGTTGGTTCCAATTGAAAAAATTCCATCGCAATATCGTGATAAAATGGTTCCGCTGATTTTAGCGTATAAACATAAATAAAAAACGCCGTTTAGGCGTTTTTTTTATTCAGATTTCTTTAATTCTTGAATTTGAAGATAGTCATTATATTGTGACAAGAAACGTCCGCCTGTCGAACATACGAAATTGGACAGTGAATCTTGATATTCACGAACAGCGCTGACCCAACGTTGTGATACTTCATCTTGTGCACCCTGGTATCCTGCAAAACCGCCCATTGCACCACCGGCAGCAGTTCCAGCAAGGGTTGCCTTTGCACGTGATTGGTTGTTTATATCAACCAATGCGCCATCTTCGGCATCCTGGGTTTTTGGGTCAAAATCACAGTTTGTCAGTACTTTTTTTATATCAACGGTATAGTCATTATTGCGATAGTAATATGCTGTAACAGATATATCTTTAAAATCAGCCAGTTTTATACCTAATGGATGTTTTAACATTTCGCCGTCTTGCAAAATCGCATATGCGTGTTCGCGACCGTCGGTTTCTTCCGCATGGGATACAATTAAAAATTCACCGTTGGATACAATTTGTGCCAATTCTAATTTTTGTGGGTTATCCTGGTTGCGTATGAAAGATTCATTCACATTATTATATTCAGATTCGCTTAATGAAGAACATAATTTCCCGTCAACCTGAATATCTGTATATTTTGATACTGGAACCTGGACGCATGATGTATATGTGCCATTGACTTGTTCACATTCAAGCATTTCATTACAGGATCTTTTTTTGATGAAATAATATTTGTCGTTATTTCCAACACCAGATTCAATTCTAACACCATCAGTTTTTTTAATGGCGCATGTTCCAATAACACAATCTTTTTCTTCTTTATCAACTTTACATTTTGTAGTTGCTATAACTGTATCACCACCAGACGCGCCAGCCAACATATTTCCTAAGACCATACCGGATGCGGCATTTACGGCTGTCGATTTAATGGTGTCACCTGCAACTTTACCGCTGTATGAACCTGCCGCCATAATGCCGGCACCTGCTGCAGTTCCAATTGCGGTGTCGATTAACTGTGTTTTGCCGGTACCAAACATTTTTTGATTATCTGCCTGTTTTGGTGCCAAAATATTCCCTGCAAGGCCACCAATAATTGCGCCCGCAGCGATTTTCAAACCTGCATTTTGTTTTTGTTCTTCGTTCATTACCGCTATGACATCGTCCATTGTTGGTGCAGCGTCTGCAGGTAATTCCACTTTGCCATATTTTACATTGAAAGAAAGTCCGGATTCAGGAAACGAATCAATATTACATTTAAATGTATCGCCAGCGGCAACAGTCGTTGTCGCCAATACTGCATTTTGGTTGTTTACATCACGTAATTCAACAACTGCAACGCATTGTGGTGTTTGATTGCGACGAACGCCTGATTCAGGAATTTCCCATTTGAAAACGCCATTTGGATAAATCATCGAACATGCTTCCAAGTCAGATACTGTGACATTTTCTGCGGTACCGTCCAAGATAGCAGCTTTCAATTGTTCGTCGGATACCATAACTGGTAATTCAGCAGTTGCGGCTTCCGTAGCTGCATATTCTTGCTGGTAACGCATGGCGTTAACCTGTTGATAAGCATTGGCATATGAACGATTTGAATTATTTGTTGTTATGACGCGTGCATCAACTGGCAATGATGATACACATGCCAAAATTAAAGAAAATAAAGATATTTCACATATTTTATTTTTCATTTTTTACAAACTAGAATTCTAATCTTAATCTGACCCCGACATCTAAACTGCTTAATCTGCCACTTTCATACCAATTTGTATAATGGAAGACACTGTCATATGGTGCCTCGTATTCATCTCCAGCGCCATCACTTAACCATTCTGTTTGTGATACGATGATGGATCCAGAGGTTCTGACTTTACCCAAATTTGCATATCGTATAAAGAAATCAAGTTTTAAACCATCGTTCATAGATGTTGTGATACCTGTTTCTAATTGAAAAGCCAATTGTTCCATTGTTCCGCCATTATGATATGCATAAACATCAGAAATAGCGGTTAACCCACCAGGTTGTACACTGCCCGGCCCAAGACCATTTGTTTCATCATAAAAACTGTTATCAAAAACGACATAGTCAGCAATAGTGTTTAACGATAACCCAATACCACCACCAACATATGGGCGCAGTGAACCGCCTGCAACATATCCGGTAAATGAATCAATGTTATAGTAAACATTCAACATTGTTGAATTTGATGTAATTGCACCGCCAGATACGGTTGCATCAACAAAGCCATTTCCGGTAGATGTTTGAACGTTGCTGGCATATGACATGCCGGTATAACGTAAAAGCGAGAAATCAACACGGATATCGCTGTTGATTGCGGCACCAACAGAAATTTCAAGTGGTATAACACTGTCGTGATTAAAATCAGATGCGCGGAATGAACCCGGTGCAAAGAATGCGTTTTGTTGTCCAGAATAATCTGCAGACATTTGTCCGCTGATCATCGTGCTGTATCCAGCAGACAAACCAATGTATAAACCACTGTCTGCCAATCTGTCATAATCAGATGATTGGTAATATTGGCGCCCGGCATTTGTTGCAGAAGACCCAACACGTGGCAGAGCCCCTGTTATACGATTTGGATTTGTTGCACCAATATTTCGTACCATTGGACGACCATTAACAGCAGACGCAGCAACCAACTGTTGCGAAGTTATGTTTGTACGTCCAGCCATTTGTTGTGGGTTATACTGATTTATAACATAGCCCTGGCGCGCTAATTGTTGTGGGTTATATACAGGATATTCAGCATTTGCTGCAAACGGCAAAGCTGATATAACACCCGTCAAAACCGCAAGAAACTTGAATTTTCTCATCTTCCCTTCGACTTCCTTTGTGAATATTATATCATAAAATGAGGTTTAAAAAAAGCGTTAATTAACAAAATAAAAAATGTACCCGGGATGCCCCGGGTACAAATGTCCAATATAAGTTATTTTTGATTGTAATTTTAGAATCTTGCGTTCAAACGAACACCCAATTCCATTTTGCAATCGGTAGCATTTTGAGAATTTGAATGTGCATCATCCAATGTGTATTCAAAAAATCCTGCGAATTGAATATCGTCAGTCATTTGATAGCCAACACTTGTTTTGATTACATATTCATCCCAACCATCTTTCATGTTTGCTGTTTCGTTCAACAAACCTGCAACAACAGCTTGTTGAAATACAGATGCTGCACCGGCATCGGATAATTGTGTATGGATACCTTTTACACCATTGTCAGAATGTTCGATGTATTCAAACCCTGCACCAAATGACCATTTTTGATTCATTTGATACATTGCATCGAATCCAGCAACTGTTTCGTGTGTTGATTTTAAATCAACCGAAATTTCATCAGGGAAACCTAATTGTGCCATAGTTAAGTTTTCATAAGCAGGAGGAACTTTTCCTTTCAATGGTGTCATACCTGGTTCTATGCCGATTTTGTTGTTGTGGTTTCCAAATGTTTGCAGATATTCAACGTGTGCAGCCAATGTGAAATCACCCAATGTTTTACCAAAACGTGTTCCGGCAATTGCACCCCAACGTCCATTTGAATAGTTTGCAAAATTAAATCCATTTGTTGTGTAAGTACCTTTCATTGGTGTAATACCAGACAAATATGCATCTGCATACAAATCTAATACGAAAGGATCATCTTCTGTTAATGCACGGAACATTAAACCAATACGTCCGCGGTGCATACCTTTACGATCGATTTCACCGTCTTTTGTATAACCAAAATGTCCATGAACATCTAATCTGTCGGTGATTCCATATCCCATATCACCTGTAAAACGCCATACTGGGAATTCTTCGCTCCCACTTGCGCCTTTCTTTTCTGTGGCTTGCGTGCCTTCAACTGTTTTGTACATCATGGCAGCGCCAGTTTTTAAATACACTTCACGATTTTGTGGCATGTAAAGTGGATTTTCCATATTTGATGCAGCAAATGCGCCAGTTGAAACAACTGATGCTGTAGCAATCATCAAACATTTCAAAGACTTTTTCATCCATTTCTCCTTTTTTATTTGATGAAATAACCAACCCCCATTATTGGCAAGATTGGCGTCATACCCATACCACCCATTATTGGCAATAGCATGCTTTGCGGTATAACGGGATACATTTTGGAACATTATGGTTAATATGTCAAAAAATAAATTGTCTTGACATAACACTTGAAATATGTCAATCGCATCCTATATGTCTAATGGTGGGGGGTGAACATACCGGAAAACCAAAGGAGTTCGCCATGATGCAAACATTAGATACAAATATAAAAAATAAACAAAATTTAAATTTACAACAAAAACGTTTCATAATGATTGGTGGTGAATTTGAACAAAAAATAAAACAGTTATCACCCCAGGACAGTAAAAATTTACAAAAGTATTACAAATTAATGTATGCTGGTTTTGTCAGTTTGAATTGGTCAAAAGGATGCAAACTAGGTGTCGCATGGCAAAAAGCTATTGAACAAATGAATGCTTTTGTTCAATCAAAAACAAAAATCAAGAATCATCCGATAAGCAAAGAATTGAAAAAAATTCATGATGAATTTCGTAAAAAAATATCAGAATATATCATGACTAACAGAAAATATGCAGAAACGACTGTTTCAGGGGCCGAAGCAAATAATTTTGCTGAATTTGGTAAATTTTTTATGAAAAAGTCTGTAAAACCTTTGAATGATATGTACAAGAAATACATGCCAGAACAAATTATCAAAGAAACCCCGATGTCAAAATCTTTCGATTTTGCAAAAAAGGATGTTCAACAGTTGATGAATACAGAAAAACAAAAATTGTTTATGTTAAGAAAAATGACGATGCAAAGGGTTGCATAAAAATAAAAACCGCCATTTTGGCGGTTTTTTTATTGGTTTACTATTTCAAGAACGCGTTTAACAATGTCTTCTTTTTTAATGCGTTCTTGTTCCATGGAATCACGATGACGCAGGGTTACAGTGCCATCTTCCAATGTTTGATGGTCTACTGTTATGCAAACTGGTGTCCCAATTTCATCATGACGACGATAGTTTTTACCGATATTCCCTGAATTTTCTAATTCAATTTTTCCAATGCCTAATTTTCTTAAATCATCGACAATCTGGTTTGATAAATCAACAATTTCTGGAACATTACGGACAAGTGGAATCACAGCGGCTTTCACCGGTGCCAACCATGGTTTTAATTTCAATACAACACGTGATTTACCATCGCCCAGGTCTTCTTCATCATATGCTTCTATCATCACTGCCAACATAGCGCGGTTCACACCCATAGCAGTTTCAATTACATATGGAATAAAGTTTTCACCTGTTTGTGCATCGCTGTATGACAGTTTTGTTGTGGAATCTGTATTTTCCATAACATTTGCAGCCAATTTAAATTCTTTTTGGCCCTTGGTATGTGAACCCAGGTCAAAATCTTGACGATTATGAACACCTTCAACTTCATCAAAACCATCTGGGAAAGCATATTCAATATCAACAGCTGCTTTTGCATAGTGTGCCAATTTTACATGTGGCAAGAAACGAAGTTTTTCAGATGGAATACCCAAAACATTTGTCCACCAGGCCAAACGTGTCGCCTTCCAATATTCAAAATATTTTTCGTCATCAGCTGGATTTACAAAATATTGCATTTCTGCCTGTTCAAATTCACGCATACGGAAAACAAAACCACGTGGTGAAATTTCATTACGGAATGCTTTACCAATTTGGGCAATTCCAAATGGTAATTTATGTGGTTTTGAATCTAAAACATTTTTAAAATTCACATAAGTTGTTGTTGCGGTTTCTGGACGCAAATACGCATTTATAGCACCATCAGCCATCGCACCAATAGATAATCCCATCATTAATTGATATGCGCGTGGTTCAGTAATATCAGTGCTGCCACAGTTATCGCATTTTGTTGGGTCTTTCATTTTATCCTGACGCATGCGGGCACCACATTTTTTACATTCAACCAATGGATCAGAAAAGCTGCTTTCGTGGCCAGAATATTTCCACATTAAACGATTTGAAATAAGCGCGGCGTCCAAACCTTCGATATCGTTACGGGAATAAATCATGGCGTTCCACCATGCATTGCGTATATTGCGCATCAGTTCAACACCGTATGGACCATAATCATATGCGCCCCCCAAACCACCATAGATTTCAGAACCTGTGAAAATAAAACCACGTCTTTTGCAAAGTGCAACTATATCATTTACTGATTTTGCTGGCATTTTTTTTACCCCTATTAATATTACAATTTGCCGATATTCTATAACTTTTTTATGTGTTTGCAACCTATAAATCAGGTTCAATAGCATTTACTGGGCATACGGCTGCACATGTCCCACAGCCCATGCATTTTGTTTTATCTATTTTGCATTTGCCGTCGCCACCGTCAACAATCGCCATTGCAGGACATACGCCCATACATGTGTGACAACCAATACATTTATTAGAATCTATTTTGTAAGCCATTTTGTTTTCCTTTTCGTTTCTCTTTTTATTTTAATCACGACTGTTTAACAAGCCAAGTATATATTCAAACATCGCTACGAATGAAATATACATGTGTAATGCGCCAAGCACAGCCAGCTGGTCTTTTTGTTCGCCATTACCAATTGCATAGTATGCGTTTTTCAATGTTTGCATATCGTATGCCGCAAACAAAGCAAAAACTAAAACACCAATTAAACACACGATTTGATTGAATACTACACCCAATGGGCCTGTAAATATGGATACGATACCTACCAAAATTAAACCGATCATTCCAATGAATAAAAATGTCCCCAGAAACGATAAATCTTTGACTGTTTTATATCCAAACATTGTCATGCATGCAAACATAACTGCTGCCAATACCAATGCAATCAGTATAGATAATGGACTTGAAACCAAAATCATAGGTGTTAATGCGATTCCCATCAAGATTGAATATAAAAATAATAACCATTTTGCTGTGGATGGTTTCATTGAAAACGCACGTGCCTGGGCCCAAAGAGATAACCCTAAGCCGCCAAATGCAATTATATAATATGTTGCAGATAACCCCCCGTTATGAATCAGGGCAGTCCATGCACCAGAAATTGACATAATGAAAGTTGTTAATGCGGTAACACCGACAGCGCCAGTCATTAAACCGAATATACGTCTTAAATATGATTCAATTCCGCCACCAATTTTAGAAATAGATTTTTTTGCAACCATTGTTTTTCTCCTGTTTGATTTGTACAGCAAAAATATAATATAACATGGGTAATAATTCAAGAGATATCAAAATATATTTTTTTGTATTTATCTCTTGACAAATATGTTTTTGTCAATTATATTATGCGTAACATAATCAAAAGGATTGAATATGGCAAATACTATTGAAATTGTTGCACCGGGTTTGTATGCAACCCCAAAGGCAGAATTTATAGACGGTCGTAATCAGGTAATTTCCAAAATGCGCGAAGAAATAGCGGAATTGGAAGAATATATGAAAACAATCAACGCAGAAACAGAAGGGTATGCGGCCTGTGAAAAACGTCTGGAAAGATGTAAAAAAATAATTAAAGACTGTGAAATATCTATTTATATCGCAAAAACACAAATGAATTTGCAAACTAATGCAAGATTTCGTGGTTTATAATAACAACAAAAGGAAATAAAATGGCATATACATTTAATCACAGTGATCGTGTTGGAAAAACTAAATTGTGCAGCAAACAAGATATGGATATTTTAAGTAGCCATGCGAATGCACAATCCGTCAGAGATGCAAAAGTAATACGTTATGTGCGTGCTGAATTATGCAGAATAGCAGAATCTGCGAAAACATACAAAAGCCAAGAATATATAAACAAATGTGAAGAAATTAAACGCAATTTGTCTGAAAATAATCAAGAATTCGAAGCAAAATGCAAATCAATCATCGATAGTTTTGTCGTTGAAGCTGCATTGAATTGTCGTATCGACAAAGGAAGCGTTGATTACCATTCAATGACAAAATACTTACAACCGCTTTTCGAATGTGTTTACGGCAGATGTAAATAATTGTCGTATAAATTAAAAATTAAAGCCGTTTGTTTACGGCTTTAATTTTAGATTGAAAATACAGATATATTTAATACAATACGTTAAAAGGATAGGTTATGACAACGGCTAATAAATTTCAGGATGAAATTTTATTCAGTACTTTAATGGATATTTTAACAAAAACAGATATTCATCAAAATGCTAATCGCAGGTATTATGCAACATCTAAATCTGGTGATATAATAGTTATGTTTTTGGCTAAAAATAACGATGAATTGGATGTTTGTGTGGCTGCAACAAAACCTATCATAGCATTAAGTGGCAGCAAATTAGAATTATCACCAGAAAGTAAACAAAAATTATACCAACAATTAAGCACAAGAATAAAAAATAAACCAATTAAAAAAATTACAGATAATGATTTCAACAGAATATCAGCATTGTTAAAACATTTATATGTTGGTTCTGATGTAACGCAATTAAAAAGTATGTTGATCTGTTTTGAACATAATTTAAGGGAAGTTTTTAATGACATTGTTGGAAGCGAAAGATGTATAAGCGAAAATGATATTGTGAATTTGCAGGTATATTTACAACAAAAATATTCTGAGTGGATAAAATCTAATTCACAAACTTGTAAACAAAGAAAAAAATAAATAATGCAAGGAAAGGGGAGTTTTTATGGCGATTATTATTAACCCAATTGACCCGGTCGCTTTTTCTGTGTTTGGTTTACCGATTCGTTGTTTAATGAAATTTTTTACATCACGCAAAGATGCAGAAATACCATTATCTAAAAAACAAATGGACGATTTTTTAAGTTATTTTGTGTTGGGAACAATATTTGGTGGACGTTTGGGCTATGTTTTGTTTTATAATCTGCCGTTCTTTTTACATAATCCATTGGAAATATTTGCACTTTGGCATGGTGGTATGAGTTTTCACGGGGGATTTTTGGGTGCAATAGCAGCCACATTTTTATTCGTGAAAAATCAGCATTTCAAAAATGGTTCAATTTATGATAATTCGTTCAAGATATTGGATATCTTGGCGGTATTATCACCAATTGGTTTAGCATTGGGACGAATTGCTAATTTTATAAATATGGAAGTAATGGGGCGTG
>OMQP01000020.1 GCA_900313285.1 uncultured Pseudomonadota bacterium | reverse complement strand
TAAAACAATGGCACGTTTTGATGAAAAAAAATTACAGTCAGATAATTTGGTAGATAAATTAGTTTCTATCAACCGCGTTTCTAAAACAGTGAAGGGCGGACGTAATATGTCTTTCTCTGCGTTGGTTGTTGTCGGTGACAAAGCAGGTATGGTTGGATTTGGCAAAGGTAAAGCTTTGGAAGTTCAAGCAGCTGTTCAAAAAGCAACAAAAGCAGCAAAAGCAAAAATGATTCGCGTTCCTTTGAAAGAAGGTCGTACATTGCATCATGACAGTTCTGCAAAATATGGCGCCAGCAAATTGGTCGTCCGCAGTGCTGTTCCTGGTACTGGTATCATCGCTGGTGGTGCATTGCGTGCAGTATTTGAATGCTTGGGTGTTCAGGACGTTGTTGTTAAATCACAAGGTTCAAACAATCCAAACAATATGATTCGTGCTGCTTTCTTGGCCTTTGAAAAAATGAATTCTCCAAAAACAGTTGCTGCACGTCGTGGTAAAACTGTTGCAGAAATCATTGCTGGCCGTGATGGTAAAAAATTAGAAACAGCAGAAGAAGCAAAATAATAAAATAAACCGAGTACGTAATCTTGAATTATGTGCGACAAGGACTATAATGATATAGTCATAGGACAAAAAGGAAAAAGAAATGAAATTAAATGCATTGATGGATAATTTTGGTGCACGCAAAGACGTTAAACGTGTTGGTCGTGGTATGGCATCCGGTTATGGTAAAACATCTGGACGTGGAAACAAAGGTCAAAAATCACGTTCTGGTTCACGCAAACAAGCCACATTCCAAGGTGGACAAATGCCAATTTTGCGTCGTTTCCCAAAATTTGGTTTCAACAATCCTTTCCACAAAGAATATGCAACAATTAACTTGGGTGATATTGAAAAATTTATCGCATCTGGTAAAATTGATGCAAAGAAAGAAATCACATTGGATTCTTTGTTCGAAGCAAAAATTTTGAACCGTAAAATGGATGGTTTGAAAGTTTTGGCAAAAGGTGAAATTAAATCAGCTGTTAACATTGTTGCAGATAAATGGTCTAAATCAGCCGAAGCTGCAATCGTTAAAGCAGGTGGAAAAATCGCATCTAAATAATATCCAAAATAAAAAGATAAACGCATGAGATTCTTGAAAAATATTTTTGGAAACCTTACTGATTTACAAAAACGCATCTTGTTTACATTGGGTGCGTTGATTGTTTATCGTATCGGATCTTTCATTCCATTACCGGGTGTTAATGCCAGTGCTGTATTGCATTTGTTTAATGGTGATAATGGTATGATGGGGATGTTCGATATGTTTTCTGGTGGATCGTTATCCCGTATGTCAGTTTTGGCTTTGAATATTTTCCCATATATCTCTGCTTCTATCGTTATCCAATTGTTGACAGCAACCAGCAAATCTTTGACCGATTTACGAAAAGAGGGCGAATCTGGTCGTGTAAAAATCAATCAATATACACGTTATCTGGCGGTTCTTTTGGCGGTTGTTCAGGGGTGGGCTGTTGTTCGTGGTCTTGAATCTATGGCACCAGTTAATGGTATTTCTGCAGTTGCAAATCCAGGATTTGCATTTGAATTATCTGCGATCGTTGCATTGGTTGGTGGTACCGTATTTGTTATGTGGTTGGCAGAACAAGTCACCGCACGCGGTATTGGTCAGGGTGCATCACTGTTGATTTTTGCAGGTATTATTGCAGAAGTTCCAGGCGGAATTGCAAAACTGTTTTCATTGGCAGGGGTTGGACAAATGTCACCTGCTATGATTGCGATGGTTTTAGGTTTCGTTATAGGTATTGTTGCTTTGATTGCTTTCATGGAACAGGCACAACGTCGTATTCAAATTTTATATCCACGTCAGGCAATGGCGAATGGTGTAATGAATACAAACGTTTCATATTTACCAATCAAAGTTAACATGTCTGGGGTTATGGGACCTGTGTTTGCTGCATCTATTATGATGTTGCCAGCATTTATACAACGTTTTGTACAAAGTGAAAATCTGTTTGTACAAAATATCCTTGGGTTCTTTACGTATGGCACATGGTCATACATGGCGTTGTATACGGTTTTAATTGCGTTCTTTGCATATTTTCAAACGGCTGTTGTTTTCAATAGTGAAGAAACCAGTACTAATTTGAAAAATATGGGTGGATATATCCCAGGTGTTCGTCCAGGTGAACAAACAATGCATTATCTTGATGGTATTGTGTCAAGAACAACGGCGATAGGTGTTGTTTATTTGATAGTTGTTTGTGTATTGCCAATTATATTGAACACGCGTGGTGGTATGCCGTTAATGATTGGCGGAACCAGTGTTTTAATCGTTGCTGGTGTTGTATTGGATACAATGAATCAAATAAAATCATATTTGGTTGAAAAACAATACACTGGTGTTGTGAACAAAACACAAAAGAAAGGTCGTTTCCGCGGATAGTGTGAAAACGCATTGAAATTGCGTTGCAATACATTCATGGTATTGGGCCGGCTAAATCTGCACAGATTTGTTCTGCATTGAAATTGAAAGACGGTCTGCGCGCAAAAGATTTGACTGACGAAGATGTTATCAAAATTTCAAATTATATTGAACAAAACTTTAAAGTAGAAGGTGACGTTCGTCGCGAAGTTGCAATGAATATTAAACGTTTGCAAGATTTAAAAACATATCGCGGAATTCGTCATCGTAATCGTTTGCCAGTTCGTGGTCAACGCACACAGACAAATGCACGTACTCGTAAGGGTAAACGCGTTGTTGTTGCAGGTTCTGCGACCAAGGGTAAATAAGTTTAATTGGGTAGAGATTAACACTATAGTTAATTGAAGACATCTAATCAAAGGAAAAAATAAATGGCAATTACAAAATCAAAAAAGAAAGTTGTTAAAAAAGTATCACATGGTATTGCACATGTGGTCGCAACAAACAATAATACACGTATAACAATCACAGATCAAAGTGGTGCTGTGTTAACATGGGCAACCGCCGGTGCTAATAATTTCAAAGGTGCAAAAAAATCAACACCATATGCTGCAACAGTTGTTGCCGATGCAGTTGGCAAAAAAGTTGCTGAAATGGGTATGAAAACAGTTGATGTTTTGATGCGCGGTATCGGTCAGGGTCGTGAATCTGCAGTACGTGGATTGGCAAATGCAGGATTGGTTGTACAATCTATTACAGATACGACACGTATTCCACACAACGGGTGCCGTCCAAAGAAAGTTCGTCGTGTTTAATTGTACACGCATTTGTGAACGAAAGAATTACACCGTCATTTTGGCGGTGTTTTTTATAAAATAATGATTGCGTGAAAAAAATAAAATTGGTATGATTTCGAACATGAATGGAAAGAAAGGTAATTTTCATATTATGAAGATAATAAAGTTCGCGCTTTTAATGATTTTTATTTTTTTTGTAATGGTGTTTTTATCTGGTACTGCTCGTGCTATTAGTGGAAATTGTAGTGCTGGCGAATATTATACTGTTGGTGGTTGTAAAGCTTGTCCTGAAAAGTGTTATTGTCCAACAAATGGCAGTAAAACTTATTCTGCATTTAATAACGCTTGGTGCGAAGACACTGATACAGATTTACCAAAACTAAAAAGTGGTGCCAGTGTCACGCGAAATACTGACCGTTCTGTTGGTTGGTGTGATATATGGTTTTGTCCGAAAGAGTTTCCATATTCTGGGAAAGGCGCTTCATCAAAGACGGATTGTTATACCTCTGTATCATGTTCCAAGGGTTATTATATTCCAAAAGGAAAAACCTCTTGTTTTACTTGTGCAGAAGGTGGTTATTGTAGTGCTTCTGGAAACTATACTGTTAATTATGGTGGCAGTAAAACAGAACAGGGAAGGACGCTTTGTCCTAAGGGAAAATATAATAATTTAACAGGTCAATCTAAGAACAATGCATGTAAGTTGTGTTCTAAAGGAACGTATGCAGACACAGAAGGATTGTCAGAATGTAAGCAATGTGCTGCAGGATATTATACCGCAAAAATGTATAATGCTGTATGGATGCCTACAATATCTGGAGCAACTGCTTGTTTGGCCTGTCCAGAAGGGCAAACTTCAGAAGCAGGAAATAATGAGTGTGTAAAATGTAACGTTGGAACATGTGCGTCAAAAACTGGTACATCTTGCGCTGGCAACGGATCAAACGGGGCAAGGTCTTGTATGCTTTGTCCAACGGGTCTGTTTCAAGACAGCGAAGGCAAATCCTCATGTAATAAATGCCCAGAGGGAACATGTGCATCGAGAGATGGTTCATCTTGCGCTGGTGAAAATTCGAAAGGCGCAACAAGTTGCATAAATTGTCCTGATGGGCAATACCAGGATGCCTTATCGCAAGCAGTATGTAAACCATGTACTGGTGAAGGTAGGGGGGTTTTGTATACTGATAACAAACCAACAGCATGTGGAAAGTGTCCTGCGGGAACGTATGGTGTGAATGGTGTTTGTGAAAAATGTCCAAAGGGACATTATTGTGATGGCAGTGATGGTAAAGCGAACGAATGTTTGGTTGCAAATGGTGAATATCAAAACGAGACCGGAAAAACAGGTTGTAATAAATGCCCTGATGGTGAATATGTATGGGATGACGGTAATAAATATGTATGTGTTCCTTGTACTGGTGCAAATCAATATGTTATTTCAGGAAACAGAACATGCTTTGCTTGCAAAAATCCAGGAACATCTGGAGCTTTTAGTTTTATAAATGATAATGACAATGTTAACGAATCAAGTTGCAGGATTAAAGTAGAAAAATTAAATTGTCGTTATGATGCGTCTATCAAATTAGACGAAACAAAAAGTCCTGTATATAAATATGATAGTGGAAAATATATTTTGGTTTCTGCAAATTCAAAACCTGGATATTATGTGGATTCCAGTGTAAAAGACCCTTCTGGCGAAGGACTTTGTAAAACATGTAAAGATTTAACTGTGAATGAAGGAAAAACACCATTCAGTCCTGGCAATTCAAAAGGAAAAGAACAATGTTATGCATGTGGTGCCGGACATTGTACGATTACGAGCAGTAGTGGTAATATATGTAAAGAATGTTCTGCTGGATTTGAATGTCCTTTGTTAGATGGGGCTGTGCAGGAATGTCAATTTAACAGCGAAGATGCGATAGGTGTTCAAAGATGTCAAGTAAATACGTTTTCACTAGGTAATGCTTCGTCTTGTTCTCGTTGCGCGGCGGGCTATACAACAATAGGTTCTGCTGACTATTGCAGTGGCAATGCAGATGGTACGCAATGTACAGATTCTGCGGCGTGTAAACAAAAGAAAACGATATTATGTTTCTCTGATGAATGTAATTATGTATGGCCAACGTGTGTTATTGAAAGCAAAATAGATATGTCAAACGCAACAAAAATATAATAATAAAATTGACTTTCAAATATTTTTGTTATAAAATCCTTCGGCGCGTTGAGAAAACGCGTAAATCTGGTGAAAATAATAAACTAAGCCTGATGGAGTATAAAAATGATTGAAAAAAACTGGATGACTTTGATCAAACCAAAAAAATTGAATATCAAAGTCGATGAAAAAAATCCTAATATTGCAACTTTAATCGCTGAACCTTTGGAAAAGGGTTTTGGTTTAACACTTGGTACTGCTTTGCGTCGTGTATTGTTATCGTCTTTGCAGGGCTGTGCACCAATTTATGTCAAAATTGATGGCGTTCAACATGAATTCAGCAGCTTGGCTGGTGTTCGTGAAGATATCACAGACATCATTTTGAATTTGAAAGGTGTTTATTTCAAAGCTTTGACAGAAGGTCAACACAAAGCAACACTGAAAGTCAAAGGCCCAGCAGTTGTCACAGCCGGTATGATTGAAACATCTGGCAGTGTCGAAGTTATGAACAAAGATGCTGAAATTTGCACTTTGGATGCTGGCGCATCTTTTGATATGGAAATCACATTGGCGTCAGGCCGTGGTTATGTTCCTGCATCTGTTAATGCAACAGATTTGCCATTAGGAACAATTCCTGTGGATTCTATTTATTCCCCAATTTTGAACGTAGCATCTGCTGTTTCTCAAACTCGTGTTGGTCAAAGCACAGATTACGATAAATTGGAATTGACTGTTAAAACAAATGGTTCTGTCACACCAGAAGATGCCATTGCATATGCTGCGCGTATCTTGACAGATCAATTGACAGTATTTATTAACTTTGAAGATCCAACACAAATCAACGTTGCAAGTGATGAAGAAAAAGCAAAAGATGTTTTGCCTTTCGATCCAAAATTGTTGAAACACGTTGATGAATTAGAATTGTCTGTTCGTGCAACAAATTGCTTGAAAAACGACAAGATTAATTGGTTGGGTGAATTGGTTCAAAAGACCGAAAATGATATGTTGAAAACACCAAACTTCGGCCGTAAATCTTTGAACGAAATCAAAGTCCAATTGGAAGCAATGGGATTGTCATTAGGTATGGAAGTACCAGGATGGCCACCAGAAAATATTTCCGAATTGGCAAAAAAATATGAAGATCCTTATAAATAAAAGGGTTAGATTATAAACAAAAATCGCATTTCTGGGGGATTTTTCCCTTTCAGGATGCGGGTCTCAGAAAAATCCCGCAAGGGCAGAACACAAAATAAAGGAGTAATCAATGAGACATATGAAAGCAGGTCGCACTTTTAATCGCGATACTAATGCTCGCAAAGCCTTGTTTATTGGTTTGGCGAAAAATTTAATTGAAAAAGAACAAATTAAAACAACATTACCAAAAGCAAAAGATTTGCGCAGTGTAGTTGAAAAATTGATTACCCGCGCAAAAGTTGACACGGTTGCTAATCGTCGTTTGACTGCTTCTGAATTAGGAAATAATTCTGATAAAGCGGTTAAAAAATTGTTTGCTGTTTTGGGACCACGTTATGCAAAACGTCCTGGTGGATACACACGCGTATTGAAAGCTGGTTTCCGTTATGGTGATGCTGCACCAATGGCAATCATTGAATTGGTTGATCGTGACGAAAATGCAAAGAAAGTTGCACCAAAAACTGTTGCTGCTGAAACAGCAGAACCAGTTGCAAAAGAAGAAAAAGCAACAAAAGCTGCTGCACCAAAAGCTGAAAAAGCTCCAAAAGCAGAAAAGAAAGCTACTGCACCAAAAGCAACAGCTGCAAAAAAAGCAGTTGCTGTTAAACGTCGTGCAACAGGCAAATAATTTGCATTTGTGCGAAAAAATTAAACCGTCCATTTGGACGGTTTTTTGTTGATTATTTTGTTTTCGTTTGGGCCATCAAATTTTTACGTAATTTAATTTGGTGTGCCAAATCACGACGCATTTTGTTGTTCATTTTTTTCTTTGCATCAACAACAACAGTTTGGGTTGTGCCATTTGGAAATAAATATAACACAGGTGTATTATTCATATCCAAGTATTCAACAATGATGGTTGAAAATTTTGTAATAATTTTTGTTGGCGTATAAAAATCGGACAACATTTTTGAAGTTGCTGGATTAGGAAAAGATTTTGATGGAATAAAACTATCTTCATCATTTTGTATAATTTTTCCGTTCACAGAAACCAATGGTAATACACTTTCTTTTTGGTGTGCAAAATAATCCGCAAAACGCGAAGGCATTTTTTGTAAATCTGTGACATATACGTTTTTTCTTAATTTCATTTGTTTACCTTAATTTTTTGACAAGCTTGCTAATGCTAACACAAATTAACGTTCTGTCAATAAACAACGTAAAAAATAAAGTGATTTTCTGTATAATAATTATTGCGGTTTTTTTGCCTTTGTGATAAAATATGACAAAGGATTTAAGGAGATTTTAATGCGTAAACGTATGTTTTTACCAATTGTTTTGTCGCTTTGTATGGTGCAAATAGGCGCTTTTGGTGCGCCTGCGACACGTGGAAATGCGCGTGGTTCTAATAATGCGATGAACGAAACATCGGCTGGAACTGCGCCGGTTGCTGCACGTGCTGCAACACGAAATGCAGTAAAAAATACAAATACGCAAACAAATACTGTTTCTGCACGTGCAGGAAATCGTCAAAAGGTTGTTTCTAATCCGTCAGCAAATACTGCACCACAGCCAATGGCTGCGCGCGCAGGTTCTACCCAAAAAGTTATAAATAATGGCACCAAGGTTGCATCTGCGACATCAAACACTGTTGTCAGCCAGGAATGTCAGGACGCATTTTATGGATGTATGGATTCTTTCTGTATGATTGATAATGCATCTGGGGGGCGTTGCCAATGCAGTAACAGAAATGACGAATTGTTAAAAGTTATGGATGACATTGCTAAATTAGATGAACAGAGTTATGCAATGGCAACCGAAGGTGTTGAACGTATTAAAATGGGTGAAGATGCCGATGCTGTGATCGCTCGTGCCAAGGCAGCAGGGGACAAAGTGACTGGTAAAGCGGATGAAGAAACAAACAAAAAGAAAGTTCGCACACTTGATTTATCTGCATGGAATAACACCAATATTTTCAGTGAAGATAATGATCTGTTTGATGAAGTAAAATTTGATACAAATGCTGTGTCAGATGCATTATCAAAAACAGGGGCAGAATTATATAACAGTGCGGCAAAAATGTGTGTTTCACAAATGCCTGCACAATGTAGTGGTTCGTTAAATATGTTGCAATCTGTGTATGCGCAAAAAATTAAATCTGACTGTATTGCATTTGAAAACAGTTTGAAACAACAAAAAGTTGCCAGTACACAAAAATTACAAACTGCAGAAAAAGCTTTACGTGATGCAGCACTTGAAAAATTCCGTGAAGAAAACAAATATGCGACAACTGGCGAATGTGTCCAGGCATATGCACAATGTATGGAATCTGAATGCGGAAATGATTATTCAAAATGTATTCAATTTGCAGCCGAAGAAAACATCAAAGGTTCCAAAGCAAACGAAAAATCAAGAACTATCAAGGGGGTTGTTGATATCGTATTGTCTGGTGCAACAATGACACAAATAATGTCTAAAAAAACAATTTGTGATGGTAATGTTTTGAAATATTGCGTTAATCACCAAAGTGAAGTTTGGGGTAAATATTTGGAATATGCTGCACCAACATTAAAGTCAGCCGAAGTAAACAGCGAAGATAACCTGCGTCAAAATTGTATCAAAGATTTGTCGACATGTTTCCAGGGGGCTTGTGCGGTGCAATTTGATCCAAATAAAGATGAAGCATCATATGATATGTGTTTGTCTGACCCTGAAATAGTGATAGATTTTTGTAAAGTTAAATTAGATGCATGTATTGTTGCAACAGGTGGCAAGGGCGCAACCGCAGAGGGTGTTGCTGGGTCACGTATGTGGAATGGTATCAAAGCAATGTTGGGCGCAATGCGTGTCGATGCATGTACAAAAGAAGTTAAAAGTGGAATTGAAGCAATCTGTGGTGAAGATTTTTCATACTGTGTTGGTTTGAATCCAGGGGCAATTGCTGATTTGTTACCAACAGATACTTTGACAGCATGTATGAAGAAAAATAATAATGATAGAAATGAAGTATTGCAATATGTTGCTGAAATTGCCCAGGGTTACGCATTACAAATAAACGACAAGATGTATGAAGTTTGTGAAAATGCGGCAAAACAGGCGATGGTTTCAGTTTGTGGTGATGCATCAACATGTGATACATTGAATTTAGGTAATATGAGTTTTGAAAATTTATTGTCTGCAAAATTGTGTAGTGACACAGATTGTAAAAATGTAAATGATTTTACTTCGGATGAAATTATCAAAGGTAAAGTCACACCACATATAAAAAATCGTATAAATGTTAACAGCATTGTTTACAGAAAAGACATCAGTGACAAGGCCGCACCTGCATGCAAAGACGATAAAACATTCCGTAATCTTTCACCAGATGCCAAATTGCAATGTTATACTGGATTTGTGTATGATTTACCAAAGAACGATAATGGTAAGTACATATTTGGTGCCGATTTCGCAGATCCTGAATCGGCAGAAGTGAAAACTATAATAGGTGGTTTAACAAATATCTTTAATAACAAAATGGCGGTTATGTTGAAAAATAAAACTGTGCATGATTGTATGTATGGAAAATCTGTAACTGGTTTTAGACAGTCAACAACTAAAAATGATAAGGGTGAAATTGATGTTTCAAAGCGCACAAGAAGTACCATCAGCAATGGTACTGATACGCAAGATGATGTTTATGTAAATCTGCTTGATTCTTACCAGGAAGTTTTGATTTCTAAAACTTTGGAATTAATGAAACAAAAATATGACAAAGCAGAACAAGATTTACAACCACAAATCGATGCGTTGAACAATGAGATTTCACAACGATTGTCCGCTATTGAAGATATCGATATAGAAAAACAACATCAAATAAATGAAAATAATTGCGCTTTGATGGCGTTAGATAAAAATATGCAAGAAAACGGCAATACATGTGTTTGTGAAGATGATATGATAGCTTACAATTTGCCTTATCCAGATGCAGGGTATAAAATAAGTTCTGAAACAAAACATGCGTCATCTGGCAGATGCGAAGGAGTTAAACATGCAGCAAATGGTAATGGCCAATTACAAGTATGTGATTGCTTTAGATCTGATGGATATTGTATGCCTGGCAGTAAATACTTCTTTAAAACAGGTGAAGGCCGCAATTACAATGGGGAATTGTTGAAGCATACAGTATATTCTTATGATCGATCAAACAGTACATGTACGCTTAAAACAACGGATTATGTATGCACTAATTATTTGTCCCCATATTGTTGGAGTTGGGATACAACAGGTGTTCAATCCGGGAATCCAAAAATTGAACAAATGCCAACAGTGAATAAAGAAACAATTTATAATCAGTACAAAATAAAATAACCGCCCGTTTGGGCGGTTATTTTTTTAAAAACTGTTTTTAATATTTACCCATTTGTGATATAATAAATTAAGTTATTGGAGAGAGTTTTTTCAGTGCACAACAAAATTGCATTTTTTGTTATGGTGTTTGTGTCGTTACAGGTTAACGCATTTGCTGCGCATGTTGCTGTTCAAAAACAATCGGTTGATGGTGGTACGAAAATCATGGAATCTGGAACGAATTCTTTGGTTGATGCCGAATGCAGTGATTCTTATTTTGGTTGTATGGATGCATTTTGTATGGTTGATAATGTTTCGGGTGGACGTTGTCAATGCAGTAATAAACATGCCGATTTAACAAAACAATTAAATGATTTATTGGCAAAAGATGAAGATGCAGTGACGTTGGCACAATATGGTGCTGATTTTGTAAAAATGGGCGGAGCAACCGAAACTGTTTTACAAGATGCAGAAAAAGCAAAACAAAAAACAGTGAAAAAACCAGAAAATAAAAATACAACCCTGTCACGTGCCGATTGGGACGCAATGTTTATGACGCCAGATGACGAAGACGAAGAAGAATTTGTCGATGCAGATGATATTTCAAATAAACATGGTGATGCACTTTATATCGCTGCAGATGAAATGTGTTGGGAACAAACACCGTCTAAATGTAAATCATCACAAGACATGGTTAAAATGTTGTATGCCCAGAAAATCAAATCTGATTGTATTGCATTTGAAAATTCTGTTAAACAACAGAGTATAGAAATAAATTCTAAATTGGCAGATGCACAAAAATCAGTACGTGATGCGGCATTATCTGCATTTGCAAATGAAAATAAATATAATATTGGCGAATGCATGATTGAATTAAGAACATGTATGCAAACAACAGCCGGATGTGGAAATGATTATTCAAAATGTGTCGCATTATCTGAAAATGAAAATGTAAAAACTTTATCTAAAAAAGTTGTGATACCTGGTGATTTTGTGAATACTGAAATATCTGCTACAACAATGGACACATTGTTATCTAAAAAAGTTTTATGTGAATCTGTGTTGAACAGTTGTGCCAAAGTCAAAGATGATGTTTGGAATGCGTTTTTAAAAGACGCTGCGATATCTTTGAAAACTGCAGAATTAAATTCAGAAGAAAATTTACGTAAGAATTGTACTAAAACAATTTCTGATTGTTATGTAAAATCATGTCGTGAACATTTTGATGTGAATGAAGAGGGCGGTTCATATGATATGTGTTTGTCGCGTCCTGAAAATTATAAATCATTTTGCAAAGTGGAATTAGAACCGTGTCTTGCTGCAACTGGCGGTTCATATGATAATCCGTCAAAATCAAGATTGTGGAACGGCATAATGGCCGAATTATCAAAAATGCGTATTGATGCATGTACAACAGAATTCAAAGCGTGTATCCAGGATAAAGACAGATGCGGATCTGATTATTCACAATGTATTGGTCTGGATTATTACGATATTGTTGATATTTGTCCGGCTGACAAATTGACCGCATGTTATCGTGAATATGATGGTAATAAAGAAACAGTCGAAGATACATTGGCAATTTTATCCCAGGGCTTAATCATGGGGGTTGAATCTGAATTGTATGATGCATGTCAAAAAGCTATCAGTGCAGCAATGCTTAAAACATGTGGTGATTCAGAAAGCTGTGATGGTTTAATCATTGGTGATAAAGTTGGTGCAAATACATTGGAATTAAAATTCTGTAAAAATGTTAACGGCGAATATACTAATTGCAAAGACAGTATAGACGATATTCTGGAAAACGAACTGGGCAAAATGAATCGTAATGCTGATTTGTCAAAAACTAAAACAGACAGAACCGCATATACTGGTGTAATATCCGGCCGTATTTTGTGGGATCAAATAACAACTTTGCCAGATGCCAGTGGTGTAATATCTGGGGATGAATATATTAAGAAAGTTGAATCTGTTTACAAAATGGATGACAAGGTTAAAGGTAAAGTCAAAACAGAAGTCGGTCAAATTAGTGTTGCTGTTAAAAATGCTATCAGTGCGATTGAATCAGATCCAAAGGTACAATTCTGTATGACAGGACGCGAAGTTACTGGGTTAACAAAAGATAATGGTTTTGAACAAATTATTGGTAAAGCAAATAACCAGTTGTTTCCACATTTGACGGCTGATTTGCGTAATAAAATAATTAACAGTGCTTTGTTGGCTGCCCAAAAGAATTATGACGATAAATATGCACAAATCGTGAAAGATTATGTTGATGGTAATTCAAGATTACAACAGCGTTATGATGAAATAGATAAAATAAATGAACATATGAATGCCCAAGATGTCGCACGCAGAAAATGTATTGAATTAGGTGAATGGGGTGCCATATCCCAGGATAAAGTCAGTGGGCATACTGCAAAAACAGAAATTGTTCGTGACCGGGGTAATGATGATAGATTGGTTGGCTATTCGTCTGAATCAACATATAAATTCAAACGTCAGGTCACTACAACATTTAATATGGACAGTATGGTTTGTACTAAATGTACACGTACCCAGGAATGTTTGACCACGAAAAGTGATTGGTGTAAAAAGTGGGACGATGAACAAGAAGAATGTGAAGATATACAATATTAAATATGAAACATACATTTAGATTTTTATCGTTTGTTTTTGCAATCATATTTATGGTTCCTGGTTTTGCTGCAACACGTCAAAGTGTGATTTCAAATGGAACAAAAGTCGCAACAAGCAGCGCAACAACAAAATCAAATCCATGTCAGGAAAAATACAATGCATGTATGGATACAGGATGTATGTTGGACAATGAATTTGGCGGACGTTGTCAATGCAGTAATCAAGTCAAAGATTTAAATCAACAATTAAAACAAATTGAAAAAGATTTCAAAGCATCCATAGATTTAGCAAACAGTGCGGTTGATAAAATAAAATCTGGTGATGCGGTAAATGAAATGTTTGCGTCTGCTGGTTTTGATGATGAAGACGAGGACGATTCGGATTCAGATATTACAACCGGTTCAATTGGTGATAAATTGCGTGCCGAGATGCATGAAGTTTGTGCTGAAAAAATTCCAGAATGTAAATCACAATTGACACTGATAAAAAATATGTATGCCAGTGCTGTTAAATCAGATTGCGCGGCATTTGAAAACGCGTTAAAACAACGTGGACGTGATGGTCGTGCAACATTGGCAGCTGCTGAAAAATCTGTACGTGATGCGGCACTTGAAAAATATGAGACATCAAACAAATATGATTTGGGTCAATGCACAATTGAATTTACAAATTGTATGAAAACAACAGCCGGATGCGGAAATGATTTTACAAAATGTGTGGATACTGTCGGCAAAGAAAGTGTTTTTGGTGGTGTAAAAAATATTGTCGCAATAAAAGGTGAAAATTCTTCCATAGTAATTGCAAAATCTACAATGGATATGTTGGAATCTAAAAAAATAATTTGTGAATCAGATAATATTTCAAATTGTTTTGTGAATGCATGTAAAGATACTATTGACGGAAACACATCATATGATTCGTGTTTGACGCGTCCAGAAATGGTAAAATCATTTTGTCGTGTGGAATTAGAACCATGTTTGGCTGCAACCGGTGGAACATATGATAATCCGGAAAATTCAACTTTGTGGCCAAGTGTTTTGGCTAAATTGTCGGCAATGCGCGTTGATTCTTGCACAAAAGAAATCAAAGAATGTATGCAAAGTGTTGACAGATGTGGATCTGATTATTCGCAATGCATTGGTTTGGATACAAATATAATTATGCGTATGTGTCCGTATGATAAATTGCCGGGTTGTCAAAAAGTTTATGGCAAAGAAAAAGTGCAGGGTGATTTGGTATATGACGAAGTTGCACAAATTATCGAAGGCGTCATTTTGAATATTGACAATGAGATGTTGGCAACATGTGAAGCGGCTGTTGATAATGCGATGTCTAAGGTTTGTGGGGACAGTGAATCTTGTGCACAATATGCGCTGGGGACACAAATCGGCGCACAATCATTAGATTACAAAGTGTGTCAATATTCAACAGATTCCCCAGATTCAACAAAGGGTTTCAAATGGTTTGATTGTCGTTCAAGTGTTGACGAGATTTCCGATTTTGAATTGGGACGTAACAGAAATGCAACCAGCGAAGAATTGGGACCAGTATTGCCATTTGCTGGTGTTATATCTGGTGTTATCAAATGGGAATCTGTGCAAATTACTGATGATGGCATGATAGATGTCGATGGATATGTTGCTGCATTGGATAATGAAAAAGATATTGAAATCACAGATGCCGACAAAGAAC
>OMQP01000029.1 GCA_900313285.1 uncultured Pseudomonadota bacterium | reverse complement strand
CTTGCACCGTTTTCCCGATTTGTTCTATGATTGTTTTAAGGAAGGAAAGGAATGAAATATTTTTCATCGATTTTTGTTTTATGTTTAATGTTTGAAACATGCGCAAATGCGGCATATTTGCCGGTTGTTGATGTATCACGTGGGGACGTTTCGGCACGTGCATTATTTGGTGAAGAAATTGCACCATCACGCAATGTTGTCGTTGAACCTGTTAAACAGGAAAGAAAAGTTGCTGCACGTTCCGCAAAAAAATCAACGCAAAATGTTGCACGCGTTGATGTTTTAAATCCAAAACGTCCAAGTTCTGATTTGTGGGCGCGCACCAGCGACGAACCATTGCGTATGCCACGTATGGACGAAATTGCGGTTATAAATTCTGATGTGATTTTACCTGAGGAATCTTTGGATGAAAAACCAACAATAATTGCACGTGATGAAGCAATGGCAGAATTAAAAAAATTACGCAACGAAGTTGCACGTTTAAATGCTATACAGCAAGAATCAAATGAAAAAATCGCAAAAGCACGACCAATTACTGTTCGTACACCAATCGCGGGAAATACAAATGTACAAAGCGCAGAAAAAAATCGTGGTGTATCTGTGCGTCGTGAAATTGTTCCATCTGTGGATGCTGTGGAAACTGTCGCGCGTGGCACAATGAAAGAAATTGCAGAACCAAAATTGACATCTGTAAATGAAATGTCAAAGATGTCACCAAATGAATTGAAAAAGGCATTCAAAAAAACATATCTTTCAGAAAACAAACATTTATCAACATATCCAAATGATAATCGTTATGATGAAATAAGTGATATGTCCGTCGAAGGTTTCACATCACAACGTAATTTATCTGAAAGTGATGCCGGGGTTCGTCCGTTGGAAATTAAAATATCTTTCTTGACCGGCGATTCCAGTATTTCGCGTGAAAATTATACTCTGTTAACTGAAACTGCATCTATCGTTGTAAATGATCCAAAGCGTGCAATTCAAATTGCTATCCCGGAATCTGCGACACATGACAAAGATGCACGTAAATTGGCATCACGTCGTTTGGCTATTATTGAACAGGTTTTACGTGATACTGGTATTGCAGAACAAAGAATTGTTCCGGTATTATCACAACGTGATGGCGATGAATTTGTATTGCGTATAATTTCTGGGGATATTTTTGAATCTTTGACACAACAACAACGTACTAAATTTGGTGGTGTGTCCAGCAAAACATACAAAAGTATGGCGTGGTAAATTTATTCAAATCTTTTCTTGATTTTATATATCCGCCGTTATGTCCTGTATGCGGTGATAATGTTGAATCTTACGGTAATTTGTGCAGTAAATGTTGGGCGAAATTTAATTGGATATCTAATCCAAAATGTTTCAAATGTGGTTATCCGTTTCCTGCAGATCTTGATTTGGGGCCAACACCACTTTGTCCGCATTGTGCATCTGGTGAATGTGAATTAGATTTTATCCGTTCTGCATGTGTATATGATGATGTGTCAAAAAATATAATGTTGCCATTTAAACATGCGTCACAACTTAAATATCAAACTTTGATGTCGCGTGCGATGATAAATTGTGTGCGTGATTTGAATTTGGATGTTGATATTGTGATGCCTGTACCGTTGGCATACAAAAGATTATTTAAACGTGGATATAACCAGGCAACATTATTGGCACGTCCAATTGCAAAACATTTTAACGCAGATTTAGATGTTGATTCTGTATCACGCGAATACAGAAATGATATGGGACATAAAACAACAAAACAAAGACGCGAAAACGTACACGGCGTTTTCAAAGTTATAAATAAAAATAAAATTGCCGGTAAAAAGATTTTATTGGTTGATGATGTTATGACATCAGGTGCAACATTTTACGAATTAAATCGTGTTTTGCGCAAAGCAGGCGCCAGCGCCGTATACGCGGTTTCTTTCTGTCGCGTTGTTCATGCAATTTAATGTTTTACATTACATAATGATTGCTGTAAAAAGTTCGCAATTTCTAATTCGCTGTGATTCATGGTTTGTGCTGTTTCTTGCAGGTCAATTTTTTCTTTCACTGCGTTAATGATATCCAATACATCTTTTTGGTCGGGGGTTAATGGTTTTGAATTTGTTTCATCCCATTGTACCGAAAGTATGTTTTTGTTGTTTACATATATGCTGTACACATTTGTTGCCCAACCATCCATCACAGATAAAATTTCATTGCGATTTTTATCAAAAATTGCATATCTGTCGCCTGAAACAGTTTTAATATGTGTGACAATATTGTTGTGAATTATTTCCTTTATCAACATTTTTACAATTTTATTCATTTTTACCCCCAGATTTTTATAAAAATCATATGCTTTTTAAGCGGCCCTTTCACTAGGAATCTTTTGTTGTGCATTTACTTGATTTTATGTTTTTATTGTGTAAAATTTGAAAGACAAAAAACGAGGATTACATGAACATCGATTTGGGTAAAAATATAGACACGCGTGAATTAGAAACCAAAATTCAAAAATTTTGGGATGAAAATCATTTTTGGGACAATAACGTGGAAAGTGATAAGAAATCTTTCTGTGTGATGATGCCACCACCAAACGTGACTGGTAATTTACATATGGGACACGCATTGGATAATGTTTTAACAGATATTATTTGTCGTTATAAACGTATGGATGGATTCGATGTTTTATGGCAGCCTGGTACAGATCATGCGTCTATTGCAACACAGTTGTTGGTTGAACGTGATTTGTCAAAACGTGGTATAAATCCGCATGCTTTATCTTTGAACGAAAAATTAGATTATGCATGGAAATGGAAAGCGGACAAGGGTGGCCAAATCATGAACCAATTGCATGTTTTGGGTGTGACACCGGTTTGGAAACGTGAAAGATTTACCATGGATGAAGGTTTATCACGCGCCGTTACAAAATTATTCGTTAAAATGTACAATGAAGGTTTAATCTATCGTGAAAAACGTCTTGTTAATTGGTGCCCAAAACAACAAACATCTGTTTCTGATTTAGAGATAGATACACGTGAAGAACACGGTAAATTTTATTATTTTAATTATCCTTTGAAAGATGGTGGTTTTATTGAAATCGCAACAACGCGTCCTGAAACTTTGTTTGGGGACCAGGCAATAGCGGTTCATCCTGAAAATGAAAAATTAAAACATTTAATTGGTAAAACAGCAATCATTCCATTAACAGATATTGAAATACCGGTCATTGCGGACGAACATGCAGATCCAGAAAAGGGTACCGGTGCAGTGAAAATTACACCTGCGCATGATTTTGATGACTATGAAGTTGGTTTGCGTCACGATTTAAAACCTGTATGTATTTTAACTCCAACTGCAAAAATGATTTCAGAAAATCCGGTGCCCGAAAAATATTGGGGTATGGATCGTTATGATGCTCGCAAGGCGGTTATGGAAGATATTGAAGCTGCTGGTTTGTTGGTTAAGATAGAAGATAGGGTTATTCCAACACCATATTCAGAACGTGGTGGCGTTCCTGTTGAACCAATGTTAACAACACAATGGTTTGTTGATGCAAAAAAATTGGCAATCCCTGCAATTAAAGCAGTGGAAGAAGGTAAAATTAAATTCTTGCCAGAACACAGATATAATTTGTTTATGGCATGGATGAAAGAAATTCGGCCATGGACTATTTCACGTCAATTGTGGTGGGGACATCATATACCTGCATGGTACGATGAAGAAGGCAATGTTTATGTAGCAGAAACAGAAATTGATGCAATTAAGCAATCTGGTGGAAAAACTTTAACGCGTGATACGGATGTTTTGGATACATGGTTTTCTTCTGGTCTGTGGCCATTTTCAACACTTGGGTGGCCAGATGCAACTGCGGAATTGAAAAAATATTATCCGACAGATTTATTATATACTGGTGCAGATATAATCTTTTTCTGGGTTGCACGTATGATAATGATGGGAATGTATGTTATGGGCGATGTTCCGTTCCATACTGTCAATTTCCATGGTCTTGTTCTTGATTCCAAGGGACAGAAAATGTCAAAGACAAAAGGTAATGGAACCGATCCATTGGATGCAGTGAACAAATTTGGTGTTGATGCTTTGCGCTATTGGATTGCGACTGCGCCAATTGGAACAAGTTTGCGTTACAGTGATGACGAAGTTAAACGTGGTTCTAAATTATTAACAAAATTATGGAATGCATCAAAATATGTTTTGATGAATTTAATTGATTTTGATCCAAAATCTGCACAACAAATACCTGTGTCTGAAAGATTTATCGAAGACAGATGGGTGTTAAGTGAATTGAATAAAGCAATTGCAGAAACACGTAAGAATTTGGATAAATACGACAATTATAATTCGCGTGCTGCAATTGATACATTCTTCTGGGATATATTCTGTGATCAATATCTTGAATTTATCAAAGACAGATTCTGGTCACCTGAAAAATACAGCGCAGAATCGAAATTATCTGCACAATGGACATTGTACACAGTGTTACGTGCAATAATCGGTTTGTATGCGCCATTTATCCCATTTGTCACAGAAGAATTGTGGCAGAAAATCTATAAAGATTTCGAAGGTGGTGAAACATTACATTTAACACAATATCCAATTGTGAAAGATGAATATGATACAGATGTATCGCAAATGAATATTGCTTTGGATATTTTGAAAAATGTTCGTGGCCTTCGCACTGACAGAAAAGTTGGTAATGGTGCAAAATTGGAAACATTGACTATACCATCTGATACGCCGGAAATTTTGCATGGTTTGATTAAATCTGCTGCGCGTGCAAATGAAATAGTGTTGGGTAAAGATATAGATTTTGTTGTCGCACAAAACAACGCACAATAAATTTACAACCAGGGGGGGCGGCGATGATAAAAAAATTAGTCGAAGAACACACATTAAAATCATATCAATGTGACAGATATGGTTTTATGCGTCCAATCATGATAATGAATGAATTGCAGGGATTGGCTGGTAAACATGCTGACCTTTTGGGTGCTGGACGTGAATATTGTTTTTCACATAATGTTGCATGGGTCGTGACCCACATGTTTGTCGATATAATAGATATGCCACGTGCCAAAGAAAAATTGGTTTATACAACATGGCCATCTGTTTCTGGTGCAGTACGCAGCGAACGTGATTTTGAAATTCGCGATGAACATGGCAATCTTAAAATTCGTGCAATATCACAATGGGTTTTAATCAACCTTGAAACACGCAGACCTGTACGTATATCTGATTATGTTCCGGGCTGGGAAGGTTTAGACGAACGTGTTTGGGATCGTGAATTTGACAAAGGCGCTGATTTTATACCGACAAAAACACATGTTATGGCATGCCGTTTTGATGATATAGATGTTAATCAGCATATAAATAACGCAGTATATGCAATTTGGGCAACAGAAAGCGTTGGTTTTGAATATCGTAATCAACATAAATTACGTGGTATGGATATATATTTTGAACACGAAATAAATCCAAACACGCCAACTGTACGTATAGAAGTTGCTTTTGATAATGAAAACAATATCACGCACCATAAAATTATGACTGACGAAATAGAACACGCCAAGATTGTGTGTTATTGGGATAAACAATAATATGTTTTGTGACTTTTGTCATTTTGTGATAAAATACCCCTATAGAGAATATAGGGGTTTTTAAATGAAAAAAATTGCTTTGATTTTTGGTTTGTTACCGTTTGCCTCTTTTGCAGAATCAGATGCGCAAATTGCATTGAACGAAACAATCGATATAGTTCGTACACATTGTTCGGGTGTATCTGCACGAATGGAAAAAATAAAAAAGATGGCTGGAATTGGAACAGCAGTTAATGTAATTGGGACGGCGGCTGGTGCTGGTGGTGTGGCCAGTGGTGTTGTTAAATATTACACTGATGTTGATATGGCAAAAAATATGGTCGAAAAAGCAGGTGTAGATGCATTGATCAATTCGTTAAAAGAACGAGAATTGTCAGCTGAAAATCAGGCGTTATTAAATAATGTAATAGAGATAGATCCAGATATTGAAAAGAATTTATCAGCATTATTGGACGAATTGAAAGCGCAAGAAACCCTGGAAGCAAAACAAGAAATATTAGAAAATCGCAGTAACGAATTACAAAATCAAATAAACACAAAACAAGATAAATCAACCACACTTGGTAATGTACGAACGGGTTTATTTGTGGCGGATACGGCAACAAATGTTGCGGGCGCAATTGTTTCATCAAACACAGTTGCAGATGATGATTTTGTTGAACAAATAAAAAAATGCACATCGTCAATTGATTTGCTGCGTAATGCGCGGTTGCGCGTGAAAGTTGAAGATGGGGATGCTGCAGATATTAAAACAATGGATTTAAGCCAAAAGATATTGGATAAATGTAGTGAATACGAATATGTTAATATTCAACAAATAAATAACCTGGCCAAAGGCGCAATGGTTTCAAATTCAATCGGTGCAGTGACGGGTTCGGCTGCAACAATCACAAGTGTGTTGGGTAATAATAAAAAATTATCAGATGAAATAAAATCTGGTGACGCGAAAAACGTTGTTGAATATAACAGAATGAATGTTGCCAGTAATGTTTTGGGTGGTGTAACAACAGCCGCATCTTTAACAGGTACTGCATTAAATGCATCGCAAATCAAAACAGCAAAACAAATTTTGAATATTTCATCTGAATGTGAAGAGGTGTTAAAATGGTAAAACGTATATTATTGGCTTCTTTATTTTTATTTATGCCTTTGTTCGCAAATGGCATGGTTATAGGAAGTGATATAAATGAAAAAAATATTCCTTTGAATTTGAATGTTTTGGATTCTAGTTTTGAACAAGTTTTTGATGATAGTGGGGTGGGGTTTAAGGTATACAAAGAACTGGGGTTTAAGGTATACAAAGAACGCTTTTATAATGATTTTTATGCGAACGTTTCAATACCATTTTCTATGAAAGATTTGTTTAATATTTGTGTAAACAGTACAAAAGAAACATCTAAGTGTACAGATTTTGTTAAAGTTTACATGAATCAAATTTCAAAATTTTCATCTGTTCGAGAAACAGATTTAAATGAAAAAAATCTTTCGTTGGATGTTGAAAAAATGGATAGTGCTTTTGAACAAGTTTTTGATGATGGTGGGTTGGGGTTTAAGGTTGAACAAGTTTTTGATGATGGTGGGTTGGGGTTTAAGGTATACAAAGAACGCTTTTATAATGATTTTTATGCGAACGTTTCAATACCATTTTCTATGAAGGATTTGTTTAATATTTGTGTAAACAGTACAAAAGAAACATCTAAGTGTACAGATTTTGTTAGAATATACAGTGCTAAACCTTTAAAATTAGAAGAAGTAATAAAAAATAATATATGATACAGATTAAATCAGGTAAACAAAAAACCGTCCAATTGGACGGTTTTTAAATTTTGTTCTAACCATACTATTAGTTAATGGCAGATACGGCCAAACGTTTACGACCGCATGCACGACGACGATTCAAAACATCGCGTCCAGATTTTGTTGCCATTTTTTCACGAAACCCATGTGTTTTTACACGACGTGTTTTTGATGGTTGATATGTTCTTTTTGTTGCCATAGTTACAATCCTTTTGCTGCACCCTATTTAATCATATGTTTTTTGAAAACGCAACTATTTTATTTAGATTTTGATTTTGCAGGCGCCAGTCCCAGTTTTTCAAGGCATTCCAAAAATAAATACCATACAAAAACAGCCGCCATAAATTTCCAAAAAGGTAAAAAGATATTCGATGTTGTCATTTTTTATCCTTTGATTTTATGTGTTTATTATAATACACAAAAACAATTTGTCAATGTTTTTACTGGTTTTGTTTTTGTTAAAAAAAATTGTGTTTTTTTGCTTTAATCCTTGACCGGAACGTCATTTTTTTGCTATCTTTTTACTATCGAAAAATAGGGGAAAATAGTAATGTCTGAAATAAACGAAATAAATACTGAAATTAACGAAATCAAGGTCCCACAATCACCAATTGAACACGAAATGCGAACATCGTTTTTGGATTATGCGATGTCTGTTATTGTTGATCGTGCTTTGCCAGATGTAAGGGACGGTTGTAAACCTGTGCATCGTCGTATTTTGTATGTTATGAACGAAGTTGCGCCGGCAACAAAGTCAACTGTAAAATCTGCCCGTATCGTTGGTGACGTTATGGGACGTTACCATCCGCATGGGGATTCTTCTATTTATGAAGCTATGGCCCGTATGGCCCAGGATTTCTCTATGGGTGAAATGTTAGTCCAGGGTCAGGGTAACTTTGGTTCGCGTGACGGTGATAAACCTGCGGCTATGCGTTATACAGAAGCACGCCTTAGTAAACTGGGTGCATCGTTAATGGACGATTTGGATAAAGATACTGTTGATTGGCAGCCAAATTTCGACGGCACATTACAGGAACCAATTGTATTGCCAACTAAATTCCCAAATTTCTTGGTTAATGGTGGTTCGGGAATTGCTGTTGGTATGGCAACAAATGTTCCAACATATAATTTGGGCGAAGTATGTAATGGTATTTTGGCTATTTTAGATAACAAAGATATATCTGATGACGAATTGTTTGGTATTATCCCAGGACCTGATTTCCCAACAGGTGGAATTATTATGGGACATGCTGGTGCATATAAAGCACACACAACAGGTCGTGGTTCAATAATAGTTCGTTCAAAAACTCATTTTGAAAATATTCATGATCACCAGGCAATCATTGTTGATGAATTACCATACCAGGTTAATAAATCACAACTGATTATTAAAATTGCTGAAATGGTCAAAGATAAACGTATCGAAGGTATTTCAGATATACGTGATGAATCATCAAAAGAAGGTCTGCGTGTAATCATTGAATTAAAACGCGACACCATGCCAGAGGTTGTATTGAATCATTTGTTCCAATATACAGAAATGCAATCTAATTTCCCTGTGAATATGATGGCATTGAATCGTGGACGTCCAATGTTATTCACAATCAGAAGTGTTTTGGACGCGTTTATTGAATTCCGTGAAGAAGTTATACGTCGTCGCACAATATTTGATTTGAACAAAGCACGCAATCGTGCACATACTTTGCTTGGGTTGTCTGTTGCGTGTGGTAATTTGGATGAAGTTATCAAATTGATTAAAGAATCTGCAAATCCAGATGATGCGCGTGTTGCGTTGATTTCACGCGGTTGGGCAGCATCTGATATTGAAAGTTATATCAATTTGATTGACGATCCAAACACAGAATACAAAGATGGTATGTTCTATATGAGTGAAGATCAAGCAAAAGCAATTCTTGAATTGCAATTGCACAGATTGACTGGTTTGGAACGCGACAAGATTCATAATGATTTGACTGAATTGGGTGCAACAATTAAAGATTTGTTAGCAATTTTAAGCAGCCACGAACGTATTGTTCAAATTATTCGTGATGAAACAGCTGCTGTGCGTGATAACTGGTCTCAGCCACGTCGCAGCGAAATCAGTGATGCAGAAATCGATATAGATATCGAAGATTTGATTGCCCGTGAAGATATGGTTGTTACTGTTTCTAATACAGGATATATCAAACGCGTTGCGCTGGATACATATCGTGCACAAAAACGTGGTGGCAAGGGCCGTAATGCGATGACAACCAAAGATGATGATTATGTTGTAAATGTTTTTGTTGCAAATACGCATACACCATTGTTGTTCTTCTCTTCCAAGGGTTTATGTTATAAATTAAAAACATATAAATTGCCAGAAGCAACCGCTGCAGGCAAGGGTCGTCCATTGGTTAATTTATTGCCATTAACAGAAGGTGAAACAATAACTGCAATATTGCCAGTTCCAGAAGACGAAGTAAAACGTGTGCAACAATCAGGTGTTGAACATTTCCTGATGTTCGCAACTGCATCTGGTACAGTGCGCAGAAATCGTATGTCTGATTTTGATTCAATTCGTGCAAATGGTAAAATCGCAATGAAATTGGACGAAGGTGATTCTTTGATTGCTGTATTGCCATGTAATGAAGATCAAGATGTGTTCTTGTCTACGTATCGTGGCCGTTGCATAAGATTTGCTGTTCCAGAAATTCGTATATTTGCAGGACGTAATTCTACCGGTGTGCGTGGATTATCATTGCAAAAAGATGACCATATTATTGGAATGGCGATGTTGAATCATGGTGAATCTGATTCAGTAGTTCGTGCTGCTTATGTAAAACAAAGCCGCGCATTGCGTCGCGCACAAACTGGTATTGAAGAAGAAGCAGACGCTGAAGAAGAAAATACAACATTGGTATTAAGCGACGAACAAATGGCAAAAATGGCATTACGTGAAGAATTCATTTTGACAATATCGGAAAATGGATTTGGTAAACGTACATCGTCATATGAATATCGTTTAACGCATCGTGGTGGTAATGGATTTACTAACATTAAATTAGGTGGCAAAAATACCGCTGTTGCTGGATCATTCCCTGTAAATGATAATCAGGATATTATCATGGTAACAAATGGCGGTAAAATTATCAGAACACCTGTTAAAGATGTTCGTATTGCAGGCCGTTCAACAGCCGGTGTGACATTGTTCCGCACAGCTGAAGGCGAAAAAGTTGTATCTGCTATTGCTATTGACCACGAAGAAGAAACGGAAGATGCGATTGTTGAAGAATCAGTGTCTACGGCAGATACTGTGGCTGATAACGAAACAGCAGAATAAAATACAGGGCAGGCACAATGGAAAATCAAAAAGAATATTTTGTTCCAATAAATGAAGTTGCAAAACAACTTGATGTGCCTGCGCATACTCTGCGTTATTGGGAAAAACAATTTCCTGGTGCAATTCGTCCGGTAACTGGGGCAGGTAATCGTCGTTATTATCGTCGTGATACAATTGAAAAATTAGAATCTATTAAATCGTTGCTTTATGATAAAGGTATGACGATTGCCGGTGTAAAAAAGATTTTACATAATGGAACATTTGAAACGGAAACATCAAATGTAAAACCACAGCCACAAAAAATCATTGTCCAGAAAGTTGAAACAAAATCGGTTGATAATGATGATATAGATGCTGTCATAGATTTATTAAACCAGGCAAAAATGTTTTTGAATTAATGTAATAAAAAAATAACAAAAACACCGGCAAATGCCGGTGTTTTTTTATATATATAATTTGGCATGCACAACTGTGCAATTTACGAGGTGGTCCATTGTTCGTGAAAGAAATAAAAATGTTTTTGAAAAAGTTTTATAGCTTGTTATAATTATATCATGATGGAGGGAGTTAATGAAAAAAAACTTATTCATTTGGCTGTTATCTTTTATAACCTGTTCTAGTGTTTATGCTTATGATGATAATGTAGTTTCTAAATTATCAAATTATGCAAATTATTCTTGGTTTAAGAACAAAGATGTATCATATTCAGAAACAAATCAAGAACTGGATATAAGATCTGTTGATTATACAAACAAAGATTTATCAAAATATTCTGCAGAAAGTATATCTTTTGACAGTGGAACATTATTTCCGTCAGACATAAATAAATGGCCTGCTAATTTTGATCCATATCAAATCATGGAAATCCACAAAAATCCAGGGTTAAATGTTAGATTATTACATGAACATGGCATTGATGGTACAGGTATATCAATGGCTATCATAGATCAAACATTATCACCACATAATGAATATAATGATAATCTTGTATATTATGAAGAATTTTTGGCCCATAAATCGTACGAAGGCGAAATGCATAGTTCTGCTGTTTCTTCAATAGCAGTTGGAAAAACAGTTGGAGTCGCACCAAAAGCAAAATTATATTATTTCGCTGCAGACATTATAGACGGGCAATTTCAAAATGATGAGCAAAAAAGCAGAACTTCAAAATATTATGCAGCAGCATTGGACAAAATTATTGAAATAAATGAAAGTTTACCAGAAAACGAAAAAATAGTTGTTGTGTCTGTGTCTGCTGCTCCTGATTGGTCTCGTGACCCAGAAATATGGAAAGCCGCATTAGAAAAAGCAAAACAAGATGGGATTTTTGTGACAACAACAAGTATTGATAAAGAATATGGGTTCAATGATAATGGTGTTTACAGATCTGTATTGGCAGATCCAAACGATTTTCAATCTTATCGTAAAACTAATTGGCAATCAAACAGGACTTTGCCAGAAGATGTTCAAAAAAAGACATTATGTTTTCCAATGGATCACAGAACAACTGCTGCACCAAATGGTATTAATGATTATGTGCATTATGCAAATGGTGGGTGGTCTTGGATGAAACCATTTGAAGCCGGCATGTATGTTCTGGCAAAACAAGTTAAGCCAAGTGTAACACCAGAAGAATTCTTTAATGTTGGATTAGAAACAGGTTATTATAGCGAATCTGCACAGTGTGTTTTGGTTAATCCTGTAGAGTTAATAAAAAAATTACAACAATAAATACAAAAAATAACAAAAACACCGGCAAATGCCGGTGTTTTTTGTGAAATATTTTTGGCAGTCCCAATGGGGATCGAACCCATATTGTCAGAATGAGAATCTGATGTCCTGACCATTAGACGATGGGACCAACTGAGTATATTTTATAGTATATAATATTTTTTTCAACGTATAAAAAATCGTTTAAAAACAATGCTATAAATCTGCGTGTTCAAGGACAGGTTGCCAAATCTTTGTTATGGTTTCGATATCTGTATTTTTTTCTATGATATCAAAAGATTTTTGAATTATGTCTAATTGGTGCTGATTCCATCCCTGATTGGCCATTTTATTATCAAACCATGTTCGAATTGGAACAGATTCTGGAGCGTGAATTATGTTCATTTGTTCAAAATTTGCCGATGCCCAATCTGCAACCATTTCATACAGGTTGATGTCTGGAATTTCTGTTACATTTTTATAATGTTGAATATGATGCGTTGCAGCAAAATGATGTAATTTTATTGCATCATTACATAATGCAGTATATTCCGCCGTTGGATGAAAGTTTTTATGATATGTTTCATAGAATATATATGCATATCCGGTGCGAATTGGTTCGCGGACTTTGTCGCCATCGTGTTCTGGAAAATGGTATCCCAAAAGTGATGCAAAATAATTCATAGATTCCACGTGGCATTTAACGCGTAATTCATAAAATTCAAATATATCATTTATGTTTATGTTCATGTTTTTTTCTTCTTTTGTAATAAGCTGTTAATATCGTTACTATTATACAGAAAAACAGCCCCAGGGAAATAATAAAAATAACCCCCAAATCTGGGCTTTCAATTAACACATAAATAAGATAGCATACATAACTGATAATCCATATAATCCAACTTGATAAACTTATATCATCAGCAGATTTTGTTCTTAATAATTGAATTATCTGTGGCATATATGCCATAAATTCTGCTGTTGTATAAACAGACAATAAAATAAATGCAATAATATCTTTCATAATGTTTTTCCGTTGGTGTAATTATATCATAAAAAACAAAATGCACAAAAGACATCCAAAATTATTATTTGGGTATTTTTTATGATATAATATGCCTTGATTAAACAAAGGTCAAAATATGAGTATATATGACATAAATGTTATGAATACAGACTGTGTTTCTGTTTCATTGGATAAATATCGTGGCAAAGTTTTACTGATAGTTAACACAGCTACAGAATGTGGTTTTACACCACAATATGAACCAACTGACGATATGAAAAAAATAGACACGGAAATATCAAAACTGTTGAACAAATAAATATCAAAAATACCGGCAAATGCCGGTTAATTTTTGGTTGGGATGTGTGGGCGAAATGCGTGTTGTTGTATTTTTAGTTTTATTTTTGTATCTTGTTTAATATAATATATTCGATAAATATCAAAGGAATACAAAAATGAAAGTATCTATAAAAAATAAAGACGATTCAACATGGTTCGTTGTTGCCTTGGAAGAAGAATTTTCTTCGGACAAACATAATGTTTTATATACTGGTATGGGTAAAATAAACGCTGCAATGTCTGTACAGTGGTTAATAGATAATTTTAATGTGAAAAAAATTATAAATATTGGTTCTGCTGGGGGTAACCCAGGTAAAGTTGATGCGGGTCGTGTATATGCCATAGGAACAACAGTTGACAGAGATTGGTGTTTCCCAGATAGTGGTTGTACAACATTTCTAACGAATAATGATGCAGATCAGGAATCAAAAACTTGTTTTACAGGGGACAGTTTTGTGACTGATTGGAATAACGATTATGAAATAGTAGATATGGAAGCTTTTGCGATAGCCAAAGTTTGTAATGCACCAGAAAATAATATCAGTTTCAGTTGTTATAAATACATAAGTGACAATGGAAATGGTGATGATTGGCGTGAAAGTTTAATAAAATGTAATAAAATATTTAATGAAATGTTCAATTAATATTAAAAACCGGCAAATGCCGGTTAATTTTTGGTTAAATTAAAGGAATCTACTTACATCAAATTCAAATTCTGTTTCTGATACATTATCGCGTTTTTCGTTTATGAATTCTTTTGTTTTTTTACCACCTAATAATTCGTATAATTTACATACTCTGCTGCCTGTTAGTGTTCCCGTAGTAAATTTGTTTGCGCCATCTTGTTTAACGCGTTTTGAAAATTCCTTAACCAAATTAAGTGCAAATTTTATGTTGCCTATCACTTTGTCATCTACATATAAGGCAATCAATTCCCAATTACCGTTTTCATCTTTCGTTCCACCTATTGAACCAACAACATTATCATCTTGGTCTGTGGCAACGATGTTTACTGAATTTTTGTCGCGAATGATATTTGCCATTTTTTCTATTTTGGCAGGGCTTAAATATTCTTGGATTTTATTTTCTAAATATTCCGGTGTATGTAATTCGGCAAAAGAGCGCCTGTACCCAAAGGCAATAATATTTTGTATTGCTTTGGCATCTTCTGGGACTGCATCTCTTATTTTAATATCCATTTTTAATCTTTTGTTTAATTTCTGATGTTTATTATATCATATATTTTGCGCGGTTGCTAATTGTTCATCTGCGTATTGGTCATGCGCCCTTGCGGGCGAAACGCGAGTTTTATTATTATTGAAAAACAGCAATATATCATTTAGAATTAAATTGTCAAAAGAGGTTTATATAATGACAAGATATTATTGTAGTGGGTTTGATGTTAACAATATTTTTGGACACGGATTGGGCGATATGCTTAAAGCCGAACTGAAAGATATGAAAAGTATTGTTTATATACCTGGTGGAGTAGAAAAAATTGAAAAGACAAAAGCAAAATATATTCCAAATTTTACCGATAATTTTAAAAAAGCAGGAATTGTATTTGAAACTGTGAATTTAATGACACCAGATTTGTCAGCAGATGCAGCAAAAGAAATGATAAAAAATGCAAGTTTTGTTGTGCTTATGGGTGGCGACCCGTTTAAGCAAAAAGAACTTTGTGAAAAAATTGGTATAATGGATGAGTTAAAAAACTATAAAGGCATTATGTTGGGATTTAGTGCTGGTGCTATGTTAATGTCAAAATATATCATTATCACACCATGCAGTGAAGAATATCCAGATTTTCATATAGAACCAGGTTTGAATTTGGATGGTATATCAATCTATCCGCACAATAACACTGCAGACATAGAATATCCTGATGAATTGGTTTCTGGTGATGAAACATATAAAAAATCTGATTTAATACAGGTCGCAAAAAAATACGGAAAATTTTATTTGTTGCAAGACAATGAACGTGAAAATGGTTCTGTGGATGTTAGTTTGATAAAAGTATCAAATGGTAATATTGAATATTATACCGAAAACGATGGTAAAATTTGGATGGTTGATAAATCTGTTGAAATGGTATTTGGACCGAAAAAACTACCAGAAATGCAAAATGTCATCAAATCAGACAGGGAATATTAAGTTTATATCTCGCCCGCCGAGCACAACCATTTTGAACAGATATGCTGGTTCGAAAGTGCGGATACGACATAATTTTCATAAAAAATACTTTCGAACTTGCCAAAGTCTTATATTTTTGCTCTCTGGAATACGCACGTGTCCTCGATACACAATAATAAAAATGTTGTGCACGGATTCCCTCGCTCGTGCTAAAGCACGGCTGCGGGTCAACCGTAACGATTTTACTGCACATCGTTTGTAAAATCTACTTGTTGTCGAACGATGCTTTGAACCAAACGGGCGATCCAAAAGCAAAAATTAAACCACCCGTGAAGGGTGGTTGAATTTTTGGTTGGAGCGCACGGATTCGAACCATGATAAAGAGAACCAAAATCTCTTGTCCTACCATTAGACGACGCTCCAAGGACTTTTGGTATTATATATGTCTTTTGCCTTTTTGCAATAAAAAATTATAACGACAGAGCATTTTTTATAATTTTTTATGATTTTTTTCAAATATACCCCTTGACTTTATTCATAGTTATACATATAATCGTTAAGATTTTTAATGATTTGTGTTTTTTAATAATTAAAGGAAATAATTATGACACATGCAGAAGTAACAGAACTGATGGCTGAAAATATGCGCATTATGGGACGACTTTCCAGCAGATTACAACCATTGTTGGAAGAAAGTTCTAAAAATTCAAGACAACAAATGTCCGTTTTGGTTCGTCTTTATTTGGCCGGAAAAATCAAATTGAAAGATTTTGCAAACCGTGAAGTTATTTCGACGGC
>OMQP01000009.1:5391-24674 GCA_900313285.1 uncultured Pseudomonadota bacterium | reverse complement strand
ATAGTTATCGGTATAATAGTTGTTGCAGCAATTGTTGTTGCTTGTGTGTTTACTGGTGGTACGGCCGGTGCGTTGGCAAGCATAGGATGGGGCTTAGGGGAAGCCGCTATGGCTGCAGGGTCTATAAGTTTATCAACGGCTGGAATTGTTGGTTCGGTGACAACGGTGTTGGGTGGTGTGTCAGCATCTACTGCCGCAGCTGTCGCAGTTGCTGGTTTAACTGCTGCGTCTGTTGGAGTTGCTGCAGCTGCAATAGATGGTGCAGTATCCGCAAAAGAAAATATGGATAATGCCGATGCTATTGCTAAACAGCAATCAAATGTTACTGAAACCCATGGGGAATATTTTGCAAATGAATGGAATTATCAAGAGAAAATAACAACTGATTTTGATAATGATACGGGTATTTGTAAAAAATGTGTTTCAAAACGTCAGTGTAAAAAAACTGCCTGGCATTTGTTCACAGACAGAACATGTAAAAAATGGGAAACTGAAGATTTTGTTGACGAACGTTGCAACGAAATTCAATTTTAATTCAATTCTTCCAAACTTTTAATCACGCGGATGCCGTCATTTTCAAATTGTTCGGTGGCTGATTCAATGTCCATGATGTTTTGTGATTGTAAATACAGAACAGGAATCAAGCCATTTTGTTTTGCAATATCAATCAATTCGTGTGTTGGATTGTCCATTTGTTTCCCGGCAGCAAACCAAGAATCTTCATCCATTATCCAAAAATCACCGTCATTATGTTCGTATATTAAATATTTTTCGGTTGCTACAAAATTTTTATATGTTTCGTATTCTATATTTTTAGATTCAAAATATTTTGTTGTATTGTTTTCTAATTTTTCAACAACTGGTTCGTCAAAATTTATATCTGTGAATGTAGGAATAAAATCGTTGTTGTTTGTTTCCAATGTGTCTGATATATCAAAATCAGTCGGTAATGGAATATTATTATTTGATTCACTCATTATTTGTTCTGGCGTTTGTGGTTGCTGAACAGATGTTTTTTGTTTATTATATACAGAAATGGCACCATTTAAAGACATGTGATTTTTTGCGCGCATAAACGGAACACGTAATTCAGATGGCAAATCATCTGGATATTCATTTGTCGGTTTTTCTTCGATTTTTTCTTCTTGTTCTTCTTTTTCAATGATTGGTTCTGCCTTTTTAGGAAACAATGAAACGATGAAATCGGAAATTTTATTCAATAATGGAATTTGAATAATAGGTTCTTTCTTGCGATATATGGTTAAAACAGTTGCTATATAAATGGGCAGGGCGGCATAAACCAATGCACCAAATACCAGACCGCCAAAACCATGTAATGTAGCATGAAAAAATTTCCACCAATAATGTGCACTGAACATGTCAAAATTAAATATGAATTTTAATATGAACCAAAGTACGAAAAAATAGCCAATTGTCCATTTGACAATTAACATGTTCGTTTTTAAAAAATCCAATATTTTTTTCATGTTTATATTATAGACAATATAAAAGATTTGTCAATATTAAATAAAAATAATATTCATTAAATATATTTTCTAAAAAAAACTTTTTTTAAGGGTGTTTGTATGATATAATAATATCAAAAGAATTTGGGGGAAAATCATGAAAATGTTTAATTTACTTGGAAAATCAGTTGTTAGTATGGCTGTGATTGTGGCCTGTTGTGGCGCGGACGCTGCAGAAAATGGACGCGCTGGAATGATGGCTGCGGGAACATCTGCACGTATGCCGACGATGCCTGTTGTTGGTTTAACAACAATTGGCAATAATGCGGTGACAACCATAAATCAACCGGCTGAAGTAAACACTGCTGTCATACCAACACCGACACCAACGCCAACGCCAACACCATCAACAGGTTGTCCAGATGGTGGTGTAAAAAATTCTGATTACACTGTTACAATGTGTATGGATGATATTTTACAATGTATAAATACTGGTGCACTTCAGGGTGGATTAAACGATTTGTTCAACGAAGATGTTCGCAATTCTATTATGGGTGGCATGAAATTATGTCAGGCATATGTTGATAAATGTATATCTTCTGTTCGTGCAGATTGCCGTAATGTATATTCACAGAGTACAGATGTTTGGCTTGATTTCAATTCAAGAATTGTTCAACCAGAATATTATAACTTTGTTTTACGTAAGACAGGTCTGACCCCAAATCAGGCAGAAAACACATGTTTATTATTGGATCGTAATACATATGGTTCTTCGTTCTCTGCTGTGTCTGATATGAATGCTGTTAATACCGAATATAGTAACAAAGTCGGTGCATATAATGCTGCAAATAACGGAACATTATCCAAAGATAATCCTCAGGGTGTCGCGGTTAATACTGTTGGATACGATGGAAATCGTGGACATTATGCCCGTTGGGATGCAAGCAAGGCCGAATGTTTGATTCGTGTTGCTGCATATAACAAAGATAAACTGATTACAAACAGTTGGTTGTTTGGTGCGGTTGGTAATGATGAACCAGCAGAAGTTTGGGAAAAAGCAGGTTCAACATTCACATGCAGCAAAGAATTGTTTGATTTCAATTCATTGTTGAACGATACAAAGACAGCGGCAGTTATCGCTGTTCCTGGTGGTGCTGTACTTGGTGGTGCGATTGGTGCTGCTGCAGGTGCGGGTGCATATAACAAAAAGAAAGCTGCCTATGATGAAGCGCACGAAGAAGACAGCATCTATGATGATGCATGCGATAATGACGAATATCGTGCAAACTTGGGTAAATATATCGAAGATGTAGCTCATAAAGATTTAGTTTTGAATACATATTTGTATGAAGATGTAGAATTAAAAGAAGATGCCAACGGTAACCCATTGGCAGAAATTGATGCAGAAAAAACAAAACCATTGTTTCAACCTGGTAAAAAATGGTCCACAATGTCACCAAAACAATGTCGTGCAATACATGGTTTGTATTCTAAATTGAATTTGTATAAAGATGCTTTGGAATATTGTAAAATTCACTGGTCTGCTTTGGAAACGAGAACAGGGGATGTTATAGATAAAGCGCGCATTTCATATGTGACATCAGCAGGTAATACAGTAATATGTAATGCAACGCAGGATTGTCCTGGTGAAATAACAGAAATTGTAAATAAATGTTCTTTCTTGCCTTTGCAAGCAGGTTTGGCTTTGAAAAATAACATCTTGTGTGAACATGATGGTAAATGTGTATCTGCAGACAAGACACAAAGAGATATTAGCCGTTTGGAATCTTTGTTAGGCGAATTAACACCTGCTATTGATAAAAAAGTATTGGCCCAGGCAGGTATGGCAAAAGAACCAAACAAGGGTGCCGAAATTGGTAAAGGTGTTGGTATTGGTGTTGCAACCGGTGCTGCGGCTGGTGGTTTGGCAACTGCAATTACAGCATTCGTTGAAAAAAGCAATATTACATGTAAGGTTGGTGACGGTTTGAATACTGTTGCGTTGGGTAAATCTCATACCATAGATTCTTTGAAAGATTTCTATGTAAAATGGAATTTGCATTTACCTGATACAGTTTCACCAACATCCGCTGTTGTTGACAGAGCATCTTGGGAACAGGCATGTGGTCAATTCAACAACAAATTAAGCGAATGTCCAAAGGTTCAAATAAACCTGAAAGATGCAAAAGGTAAATATACTTTGATACCATCTGCATGTAAAGTTTCAGGCAGTGTCTGTATGATAAATGAAACTGTGGCAACATCACATGGAATCAAATAAATACAGATGGATGAATTAAAAAGAACGCCGATTGGCGTTCTTTTTTTATATATTTTTTTTATTATTGTTATGCGGCCTGTTTCATATTTTGTTTTATATCGCGTACATATTTACGCAAATCATCAATTGCGACCAACGAACCATCTTGTTTTTCAGCAGACCAATAATCCCAACCATTAAAACTGACACTGTGTTGAATACGTGCAGCCATAACGTGTATAGATGCTTTACCGTAAAGAGTATGCATTAACTGGCCATCCTTCGTTATCATAACACGGTCACCGCGTGGACCAACCAATGTTTGTCCAACATAAAGTAATCCGCTGTCAATTAATTCACGGAATGCAACTTTGATAGCATCACGTTTTGGTTTTGTGACTTCGATGTCTGATAAATCGATTGGTTGTACCATATCAACGCGTTTACGCGCTGCATTGACATATGTTTCTTCACGGTCAATGCCAATGAATTGACGCCCCAGTTCTTTTGCAGCAGCGGCAGTTGTTCCAGAACCCACAAATGGATCCAATATAACGTCGCCTGGTTTAGTAGAAGCCAGAATAACACGGCGCAACAAATCCAATGGTTTTTGTGTATTATGTAAACTTTTTCCACTTTCATCTTTTATGCGTTCTTCACCCAGACATATATTTATATCCCAATCGGAACGCATTTGTTTTCCGCCATTTAACTTTTTCATGGTTTCATAATTAAATGTGTATTTACCGGTTTTTGTTGGTGTTGCCCAAATCAAAGTTTCATGGGCATTAGTAAAACGTGTTCCACGGAAATTAGGCATAGGATTCGTTTTTACCCAAACTATATCATTCAAAATCCAAAAACCCATATCCTGCAATATAGAACCAACACGGAATATGTTATGATAGGAACCAATAACCCACATTGCGCCATCTGGTTTTAATATACGTTTACATTCTTTCATCCATTGACGTGTAAATTCATCATATTGTGCATTTGATTCAAACGCGTCCCAACTGTCGCGTACAGCGCGTGCAGCGGTTTGATCTTCGGGTCTGTAAAGTGTCTTTTCACCCAGCTGTAAATTATATGGAGAATCAGCAAACACTGCATCCACAGATGCATCCGGAATCTTGCGCATGATTTCGATACAATCGCCGCACAAAATCTTGTTTAAATATTTTTGCATGTTTCTCTCACTCTGGGCTTTGTGGTCCCTGTCTTTTTACACATTTTACCATATTTTGCCCCTATAAAAAAGCACATAGCGAATCGGTATGAAAAAAAAACACTTGATTTTTTAAAAAAAGCAATTTTTTTGAATGTAAAATCTTCTTTACTTATGCATGAATTTTTTCTACTCTTAAAGAACTATGAGATGTCCATATTGCAATTCTACAGACAGCAGAGTAGCGGATTCGCGTCCAGATATTGGTGACGCGGTTATTCGTCGTCGTCGTGTTTGTAATGAATGCGGTGCAAAATTTACAACTGTTGAACGCATACAAATGCGCGATTTGATTGTTATTAAAAACAGTGGAAAAACAGAACCTTTTGATCGTGAAAAATTATTCCGTTCAATTAAATTAGCATGTCGTAATCGTGATGTAAGGGACGAACAAATCGAAAGATTGGTCGCGTCTATTCAACGTCGTTTGGAAACAGAAAGTGCTGATGATACAGTGACCAGTGCACAGGTTGGCCAAATGGTATCTGATTCTTTGTTGAATTTGGATCCTATTGCTTTTATCAGATTTGTTTCGGTTTATAGAAAATTTTCCAAGGTTTCTGATTTCAAAAAAATAATTAACCAAATCCCAGAAGCAGACGAAGATGCTATCGTTTGCAATTTGCCAAAGACATCTTTGTTCTGAATATGAAAAAAATAATATTTTTTTTAATAGCGATTTTTTGCTCACTGTCTGGATGGGCTATTGAATCTGTTGATATTTTATCTGATGAAGATGCTGCAAAATATGCACAAATATTTATGTTGCAAGATAAAGAAAAAATTGAAACTGCAAAAAAAATAGAATCACAAATTGTCGATAAATCTTTGATGAACGAAGTTTTGTATCAAAGATATATATCAAAAACATATCATACACGTGGTGCAGAATTAAAAGAATGGATGGATAAATATTATGATATGCCAGGTGCAGAAAGGTTAGCAAAAATAGCAAATCTAAAACAGGCATCCGTTCGTAAACCTGTGGTACCAAATATTCTTACTGGCAAAGATTATATTGAAACCGCACAATCTGAAACATGGACTGCAAAACAATATCGTGACAGAGTTACAAAAAATATAGATAAATTCAAACGTGCTATTCGTTCAGGAATGTCTAAAAACGCACGTAATATTTTGGAAAGTTCTTCTTTGAAATCAAATTTATCATCAGCAGATTATGGAAGATTAGCTGGTCGTTTGTCTTTTCTTTATTATACAAACGGTGAATATGAATTGGCAAAAAAATGGGGATTCGTTGCCAGCGATGCTAAATCTGAATATGGTTTGTGGTCTATGGGCTTGATTTATTTCAAAGAACAAAAATATGGCGAATCTCAAAAATATTTTGCAAAAATTCTTGATTTAACACAAATTAATAATGCGCGTAAAACCGAAGCTGCTTTCTGGGCAGGGCGTGCAGCATATTTTAATGGTGATAAAACAGAAGCAAAAAAGTATTGGAAAATTGCAGCTGCATATCCAATGTCTTTTTATGGTGCATTGGCATCCACTATGTTGGGTGATACACCAGAATATGAATTTTTTGATCAAGAATGTTCTGACGAAGATATTGTGACATTACGTGAAGATAAATATGGTAAAAAAGCATTGGCGCTGATTCAGGTTGGACGTAAAGACAGAGCTGAACGTTATTTAAAATATTTAATTACATCAAAATCTTCTGATAAAATGTTGCATGCTGTTAATGCGGTGTCTTCATTGTATGGTTTGCCAAGTGTTTCGATTACAGTTTCTGGTGTTATGCGTGATCGTGGTATTTTAGAAATAAATGATGATATTATTTATTCTGCACAATACCCATTACCAAATTGGGAACCTTTGGGGGGCTGGTCTATTGACAGGGCATTGTTGTTGGCAATCACAAAACAAGAAAGTGGTTTTAAACCAAATGCAAAATCAAATGCTGGGGCTAATGGCGTTATGCAAATTATGCCAGGAACCGCGAAACGTGTTGCACGCAAAAATGATGTGAAATTATCTGAAATAGATATGTCAAATCCTGAACATAACATGTTCTTGGGGCAACAATACATTGTTGATTTATTACAACATCAATTAATACAAAATAACATTATAAAGATGCTGGTTGCTTATAACGCAGGTATGGGTAATTTGGTTAAATTTGAAAAAAGTTTTTCAACAACTGATCCATTATTATACATTGAAAGTTTTCCTGCATATGAAACCAGAAATTACATTAAACGTGTCATGTCTAATTTATGGTTGTATCGCGCGCGCCTTAATCAGCCATTAACTGCATTACAGGAATTAGCAGATGGGCATTGGCCATATTACAACAGTGAAGATGAATATGTTCAAAATTATATAACGAATAAGATGTCTTTATAAAGTTATGCGAAGTGTTCCTGATTTTTCTATTGAAAAAAATTGTGATAAAAAAATCATAGCTGGGCTTGATGAAGCAGGGCGTGGGCCATTGTGTGGGCCAGTGGTTGCAGGTGCGGTTATTTTTAAAAAATATGATTTTGATGATATGCCGATAATTTCTGATTCAAAACAGATGACAGAAAAACAACGTAATATCGCATATGATTGGATAACAAATAATCCTGATATAATTTGGGCAACAGCGCAATGCAGCGCAAAAGAAATAGACGAATTAAATATCTTACAGGCATCACTAACTGCGATGACGCGTGCCGCAAATGCATTAAGTGTCAAACCAGAATATTGTTTGGTTGATGGTAATAAGATGCCTAAAGATTTGGTTGGCGAAAGTGTTGTCAAAGGTGATGCAAAATCTTTGTCTATTGCTGCTGCATCTATATTAGCAAAAGTGACACGTGACAGAATTATGTGCGAATTATCCAAATTATATCCACAATATGAATGGGAAAAGAATGCTGGATATCCAACGCAACAACATTTGCAAGCTATCGATAAATATGGTATAAATGAACATTATAGAAAATCTTATCGTCCAGTTAAGGAAAGGATTGAAAAAAATGCAAATGCGTAATATCAAAGATATAGATGTATATGGAAAATACGTTTTATTGCGTGATGATTTTAATGTTCAAATTGTTGATGGTAAAATAACAGAAACATTTCGCATAGATGCATCTTTGCCGACAATTAAATATTTGGTTGGCAGTGGTGCGCGTGTAGTTATCATTTCTCATCTTGGGCGACCGAAAGGAAAAAAAGACACAAGTTTATCTCTGCGTTCAATCGCAGAATATATGAATATTCCGTTTGTTGATGATTGTTTAAAAAAAGATTTTTTAAGCAATATGAACAATGGTGATGTTGTGTTGATGGAAAATTTGCGTTTTTATAAAGGTGAAGAAGAAAATGATGATTCGTTCGCAAAAGAATTAGCAAAAGGTTTTGATGTTTATGTAAACGATGCTTTTGCTGTATCGCATCGTGTTGCAGCAAGTGTTGTTGGGGTTACAAAATATTTGCCATCTTTTGCAGGATTATTATTAGAAAAAGAAATTAAAAACTTATCACACATTATGGAAAAACCATTGCGTCCATTTGTCGCTTTTATTGGAGGAAGCAAAGTTTCAACAAAAATAGGAGTGCTGAAAAAGTTGGCTTCGATTGCTGATAAAATTATAGTTGGTGGTGCAATGGGAACGACTTTCAATTTTGCGCTTGGGTTACCTGTTGGCAATTCTTTGTACGAAGAAAATATGGTTAATGTTGCGCTGGAAATAATAGAATTAGCACAAAAAAATAAATGTGAAATATTTTTACCGCTGGACAAAGGTGTTGGTAAATCTTTTTCAAAAGACGAAGTGCGTATAAATCGCGATGCAGACAAAATTCATGATGATGATGTGATAATGGACGATGGTGATAAAACAATTGCGCGGAATAAACAGTTGCTAGAAACAGCAAAAACAGTTGTTTGGAATGGCCCGTTTGGTTTAGCAGAATGGGGCGAAAAGTGGGGGCGTGCATCGTTCGATTTAGCACGTTCTTTATCGCATTTTACAAAAATTGGTAAAATTGAAAGTGTCGTTGGTGGTGGCGATACTGTGGCGATACTAAATGATTGTGGCGTTTTTGATGATATTACGTATGTTTCAACCGGTGGTGGCGCGTTTTTAGAATTTATCGAAGGTAAAGAATTACCGGCTGTAAAAGCATTACTTAAATAAAAAAGATTACACACGGTTGTAAATCAGTAAAAAATCCATATTTATATATCATAAAATTGGCGAATCGGTATAAAATGTGTTATAATTTAGTGAAAAAAGAGGATATTATTATGTCGTTAGTACCTATTGTTATAGAAGAATCTCCAAAAGGTGAACGTTCTTTTGATATTTATTCACGTCTTTTGCGTGACAGAATTGTTATGGTTTCAGGACCAATAGATACAGCAATGGCTAATACTGTTGTTGCACAGTTGTTGTTTTTGGAATCTGAAAATCCAAATGCTGATATTTCATTGTATCTTAATACGCCTGGGGGTGAAGTAAACGCTGGATGGGCAATTATGGATACAATGCAATACATTAAACCAAAGGTCACAACAATTGGCATGGGATTGGTCGCATCTATGGGATCTGTTTTGTTGGCTGCTGGGGAAAAGGGTAAACGTTTTGTTTTACCAAATACCCAGATTATGATTCATCAGCCATTAGCTGGGACCCAGGGTCAGGTTACAGATATGGAAATTCATGTTGCTAATTTTAAACATACCAAAGAAACATTGATAAAGCAGATGTCTGAATTTACCGGTCGCAAAGAAAAAGAAATATTTGATGCGATGGAACGTGATAATTGGATGGATGCTGAAGCTGCCAAAAAATTTGGTTTGATCGATGGTATTTTAACAAGAAAATAATTTTGATAATTCAAGGTTTATAAAAATGAGTGACGATAAAAAACAGAATACACCAGAAAATGCGCAACAATTTTGCAGTTTTTGCGGTAAATCTGTATATGAAGTAAAAAAGTTGGTCAGTGGTCGTGATGTTTGTATTTGCGATGAGTGTATCAATTTGTGTAATGATATCATGGCAGATGATAAACAAATGCAAATCAAGAAAGATGCTGCTGAATTACCGACACCGTCACAAATTTATGCGTTCTTGAATGAATATGTAATTGGTCAGGATGAGGCCAAAAGAACATTATCTGTTGCGGTGTATAACCATTATAAACGTAACAGTGCTGGGATTGCATCAAATGTAGAAATTCAAAAATCAAATATTTTGATGATTGGTTCAACTGGTACAGGAAAAACATTATTTGCACAAACTTTGGCGCGAGTGCTGGATGTTCCATTTGCAATCGCAGATGCAACAACTTTAACCGAAGCAGGTTATGTAGGTGATGACGTTGAATCTGTATTAACACGTTTGTTACAGAATGCGAATTTTGATGTTGAACGAGCACAACGTGGAATTATTTATATTGATGAAATTGATAAAATATCACGTAAATCTGAAAACCCATCATTGACACGCGATGTGTCTGGTGAAGGTGTTCAACAGGCATTATTAAAATTAATAGAAGGAACTGTCGCAAATGTACCGGCTGGTGGGGCAGGTCGTAAACACCCAGGCGAAGCAACTGTTCAATTAGATACAAGCAAGATTTTATTTATTTGTGGTGGTGCATTTGATGGTTTGAATAAAATTATTGCTTCGCGTACTGCTGCACGCGCAGGTATTGGTTTTGGTGCAGATGTATCCGATAAAAAGGAACGCGAAGAAAAGAACAGATTGGACGATGTTCAATCAAGTGATTTAGTGCGTTTTGGAATCATTCCTGAGTTAATAGGCCGTTTACCAATTGTTACAACTTTGCAACCTTTGGACGAAGGTGCATTAATTAAAATTTTGACAGAACCAAAGAATGCGATTGTTAAACAATATTCTGCGATGCTTGAAATGGACGGTATTAAATTAACAATTACAAAAGATGGTTTAAAAGCTATTGCAAAAATGGCTATAGAACGTAAAACAGGCGCGCGTGGTTTGCGTTCAATTTTGGAAAAGATTTTATTACAGCCAATGTTTGAAGCACCTGATAAAAAAGATTTGCAAGAAATTGTTATAGATGCTGATGTTGTTAATAATAAAAAAGCAGCTATGGAAATATATGCAGAAAGCAAAAAGGTGGCCTAGATAAAAAATATAATTTTAAAAAACCGATATTTTTATATCGGTTTTTTTTATGACTAATTTTTACAGTATCCCCATAAAGTATTTGCACCGGTGACAATATAGAATTCTGTATTTAACGTATCACCATTTCTGTCGTGTGCGCCATTTGAATCTTTATCTACCCATGGAATGTCGACCCATTTTCCTTGTTGGTTATCGCATTCTTTTGACAAAGAAGAAACAATCAAAGTACGCAAGTTTTGTATCTGTTTATCTATTTCCATTAAAAGCGTTTCTGATAATACATATGCATTATTTTTGTCAGAAATTTGTGATGGGCGTCTGCAGTTCTGTAATGCATATATTACAAACTGTTGATATAAACTGCCAACATAATATTGACCACATTGATTATACAAGTTTTGCATATTGGATTTTAATGCCATAGGTGCTTCTGTGCCACCAGAACATATTGCATTAGCGGGACAAATTCTGCATTCTGTTGCTGCATCTTTAGAATAACATAGTTGGTTGTCGCTGGCACAAGCTTCGTCATTGTATAAATAATGGTTTGGTTTGCATTTTTTATATTTTTTCATGTAATCACTTTCTATGCACATTTGTAAATAATTTTCGTTTGTCGCATTTGTTTTGTATGTCGTTAAAATTTCAGAATGCGAAAATGGATTAATAAGAGTTCTGTTACATAAATCATATTTTGCATATTGTGATTCGCCAGGTGCATATTTACGACAACCATATGGGTAAGAGTGTGAAGAATCACTATCTGGAACTGCGCATATCTTTTGTGAGAATTCTGTTAACAAATCAGGACAAGATTGTTCAATAGTGGCATTGGTTATTCCTGTCATTGTGGCAATTAAAATATCCAGACCTTCTGAACCACCACCATACAAATTACTGCAAGTTGTTAATTTATCTGCACACATTTCTTCTGATAATTCTAGCGTTTGCCCAATATTTATTTTTGAATTGTCTGTTAATGATTTCAAAGAATTTGATTGTTTTAAATAGCATTCATTAACAACCTGTAAACATTCTTCTTGAACTTCTTTGACACGTTTTTGTTGGTTTTGGTAAATTTCAACAATTGCTTGTCTCATAAATTCATTCCAGACCTCGTCAGCATTGTCGCGACATAAATCTAAATCTTTTTCTGCAAATGAACGTTTTTTATTCAGCATAGATATGAAAGATGAATTTTTACTGTTTTTCAACACGTCCCCAGATAATGATATTTGGTTTTCTATTTGATAGAAATCAGCAGAATATATTGGTTGACCCGTAGTGATATTTAAATATTTCCCAGAAAAGTCCAGACAGTGTACATATCCAGCACCACATGCGGTATCTGCCAATATATCTTTACGGACATTTGCAATACATGTGTTTATAGATGCAGAATTATGTGCGTCGTAATTTTCAAGTCGTGCGTCTTGCATTTTGTGGCGTGTTTGTCTTATCGCTGCATTTGCTGATGTTGTTTTGTTATTCAAATTGTTTTCAAGTAATGCGCAATCATTTTCTATGTACATACCGTATGCGGAAGACACCATTTTGAAATCAGAACCTTCGCATGATGTTGCAACTAATTCGGCACATTGTGTGTGTACAGCATTAAAAAGGCTTTCACCAGTTAAGTTGGCAATATCTGCACCACCAATCAAATTTGTTGTATTCCATATTTGTTTTATATCACCGCCGATATCTAATTTTCCCTGGGTTGATAAAGATTGTTTCTTAGAATTATTAAGAACACTTGTAATGTTTTTTAATACAGTTGAACTTTCCGAAGTGTCTTTTTTTATTGCGTTTTCCCCTTCGGATGCAGACAACATTGCTTTTACTTCTTTAGATGTTTTAGAAATCATATCTATATTTAAACTTTCGAAATCTTGCAATGATTCGGAAGTTTGGGATAAAAGTTTTTCTTTGTTTTGAATATCTTTCAATTTAGAAGAACAAACACATCTGCGATAGTTTTCGTTTTGTGTTGCACAAAATTGATCCATGCATGTGAAATATGCATCACGACATGTGTTGTAATTGGAATTGAAAGTTCTTGTTTTTACAATTGCAGCAGCACGCGCTATGCGAGAAGGTTGGCTTGATGTTGCTGAACGTGCTGTGTCAGTTGTTGCACTGCGTCCCGTGACAATTTTAGAAGAAGTTGTTCGTGCAGATGTTGGTCTTTGTATAACAGTTGTTGCACGTGAAGAGACAGAACGATTTGTTGCACTTGTGCGTGTTTTTGCAGTCGTTTGACGCACATTAGCAGTGTTTTGTGAGCGCACAGCAGCCAATGTATCAGCACTGTTGATACATAAAAATATGCTTAATAAAACAAGTAAAACCTTTCTCATTCCTAACACTTATAAATATACTAGCAAAAATAAGATATTTTTAGCAAGAGTATTTTAATAAAAAAAGCAAATAAAAAATCCACATTATTGTGGATTTTTTTTATTGGTGATTTGGTGCGCTTTCTGGACCAGAATGTGTTCTTTCAACAAAAGTGATTCTGCCTTTGTCTAAATCATATGGGGTCATTTCAACATGGACTTTTTCGCCTACATTAACCCAAATACGCAATTTGCGCATTTTTCCACATACTGTTGCCAAAATCATATGACCGTTTTCCAAACGAACACGAAACATTGTGTTTGGTAATCTTTCTTCTACGGTACCAGAAAAAACAATAACATCATCTTTTGCCATAAACAAACCTCATTTTTTACCTTTTAAATGATATGCATCATAAATATAAAAAGCAAGAAGTTTTTATATGCTTGCAAGGAAGCATATTTTTTGATAAAATAACATAAAAATGTAGGAATGTTTCACATGAAAATTATAAGTATTTTGTCTGTATTATTATTGGTTCCAAGTGCTGTATTTGGGGCAACACGCGGAGATTCAAGTGCGCGTATCGGTGTGTCTCGTGAAACGATGGCGGCTGCACGATATCCAACAGTTACGGGTTATGTTGCTGCAGTAGAATCAGGTGCTGCGCCTGTATCTGCAACTGAAGATTCTGCGGATTGCCGCGCTGCATATCGTGATTGTATGGATCAGTTTTGTTTATTAGATGAAAGTCAGGGTGAACGTTGTGCGTGTTCCGATAATATAGAATATGCAAAAAGTAAAATTAAAGCGGTTTTGGATATTCAGGCAGAAGCAGATAAATTATATACGGAAGGTGTCGAACGTGAAAAGCTGGGTGCAAAAGCAGGTCTTGTTTTTGCAGAAAATGCATCAAATACAAAAGTTTCAACGGCTAATTTTATGTCATGGTTAACGGACGGTGAAAGCGAAGAAGAAGAGGATGTTGGCGAAGATGTGGTGTTGGGTTCGGATTTGTACAGTATGGCATCAAAATATTGTGAAAAAGAATTGAATGCTTGTGGTGAAAAAAGTGAAATGGAATCTATGCTTTATTCTCGTATGATAACACAAGATTGTAAAAGTTATGATGCATATCTTGCCGATCAAAAAGCAAATGCAGAATCTAATAAACGTATAGCAGAATCTGCTGTTCGCAAAGCACGTCTTGAAATGTTAGATACGACAAATAAGTATAATCGTGGTGAATGTTTGTTGGCGTATCGTTCGTGTATTGCAGATAAAGGTGGCTGTGGTTCGAATTTTGAAAATTGTTTGGATGAGGGCTTGTTAAAACGTCGTGCAAATGCCTGTGAAAATATATTGGATCAATGTATGGCAGTTCGTGATTATGTTGTTAAAGATTGGAATGCAGAATCTAAAAGTATTTTGGAAAATGCAACAAAATATGCTGATGAACACAGACGTGGTACATGTTTCGCAAAAGTACAAAATTGTTTAGAAGAAAGTTGTTCAACATCAACAAATACAGAATGTATGACAAATGTTAATGTTGCGGCTGGGGTTTGTCCAATAATCAAAGAATGTGAAGAAATGATACCTGGATTCCAGGAATCTGTTAACGAAAAATTGGGCAGTTTACAAATAAGATTCTGTGAAAATGATATTGATAAATGTTTACAGGATAAATGTGGCGTTGATTATACAAAGCCAGAATGTATTGGTAAAAAACCATACGAAATTGCGGCGCTTTGTCCACAAAGTATGTTTGTTTCCTGTAAGGGTGTATCACAATATGACATAATTGTTCAATCTGCGATTCTGCAAATGGATTATCAAATGTTACAGGGTTGTGTGAATTATTTTGGTGAACAATTAGGCAAAGTTTGTGGAACTGATATGGCGTGTTTACCAATAGTTGCATCTGCTACAACTGTGACAGAAATACCAACAACAACGGCTGCGCGCAGAGATTTGAATGCTCGTGTTGTTGCAGAATCTGATGCGGCGGTCGAAGAATTTTTCAAACAATTTGAAAATGAAAAAACTGTTGCAGCATGTGTCGATTCTCAAACAGGTGATGCTTCAAAGAAAGTTAAAGGAAAAACATCTTTGGCAGACAGTGTTTTTGGTACTGCAAAATTGTTAGCAAAAGTTTCTGCTGAACAAAGAAATATGCGTGAACTGAATTCTAAAATTGCAGAATTATCACGTCAACAGGATGTTGAAAAAGCAGAAAAGAATTGTTTAACAAATTACCAAAAGGAAACACCGAAAGAATCTAAAACTAATTACAGTTATATAAAGAGTGTTTCTTTTGAACCTAATGTACGTAATTGCCATGTTTGCCGTATACAACAAGTTTGTGAAACAGGTGGCGAATCAAAAGCGGCATCTGCATTAAAGGCAGCAGCTGGTGGGTTATCTGCCGGTGCATCCATGGGGACAATGATAAATGCCGGATGGGGAACTGCGATTGGTGGTGTTATCGGGGCCGTCGGTGCAGGTGTTATGGGTGCGGTTGCTGGTGGCAAACAAGAATTCTGTCAAGAAATTGAATCTTGCGAAGATATAAATATGTAACGCGTTGGAGAGAGAAAATGAAAAAAATATTAAATATTGGTTTAATGTTGGGTTTAATGTCGGTATGTTTTTTACCGGTGGATGGTTTTGCGGCCACCACAAAGGCGAAAAAGCAATCTGCATTACAGGCAGGAACAAAAGTTCGTGCCAAAGTTGAAGCAAACGGCCTTTATGATACAGCGTGCTATGAACAATATTATGGTTGTATGGACCAGTTTTGTATTGCTGATAATGAAAATGGTGGAACGTGCGTTTGCAGTGATGATGCCGCGATATATGATGAACAATTAGAAGATATAAAAAAGACATTAGCCGAAGCGGAACGTATCAGCACAGAAGAAGTTGAAAAAATTCAAGCTGGTGCAAATGCGGATATTATATTTAATGGCGGTGCCAGAATTTATAATGATGATGGTTCTGTGGTAAAAGCTGGCGAAAAAAAGAAAACAAATCAAATTAAGTTTTCTTCCATATATGATTTTGATGAAGAAGATGAAGATATCTGGGAAGATAACGATTTATCAGGTTTGACAGGCAAAGAACTTTACAGTTCTGCACATCGTTTGTGCAGAGAACAAATGCCTGATTCTTGTTCAAAAGATATGACATTATTAACACAGATGTATTCGCGTCAAATTGTTTCTGATTGTAAAGGTTTGGCAAACAGTATTGCACAAAAAAGACAAGAAGCAGACGCTGCATTGGCACAGGCAAAAGCAGCGGTTCGTGGTGCATTGAAAAACAGTTTTGAAGAAGCTAACCAATATGATCGTGGAACATGTATGGTTGAATACAAAAAATGTATGATGAGTGCAGATGCGTGTGGTTCAGATTGGGAAAAATGCGTATTTACTATTGCATCTGAAAATATGCAAAACAATGCAGCAACAAGTGTTGCAGGAACCAGAGCGAGAACTGTGAATACTTATGATATTACTGCTTCTACGATGGAAATATTGGAATCTAAACGTTTTATTTGTGAAAAAGTTTTAGATAAATGTGTCGCGGTTCGCGATTATGTATGGAATGATTTTCTGCGTGAAGCAGCACCAACAATTCGTTTAGCAGAATCTAATGTTGAATCACAAAAAAGACAATCATGTTTAACTAATATTTCTGATTGTATTCAAAAAGCATGTAAAGATGATATTGCAGGCAAGGGTACTGCGACAATGGATGCGTGTCTTGCACGTCCAGATATGGCACGTTCTTTCTGTAAGATTCAAATTGATCCATGTGAACGTATGGAGCCACAAATTTGGGATTATGTAGTATCTAAATTGGCTGCAATGCGTGTTGATGCTTGTACACAAGAAGTTAAAGAGTGTTTTACATCTGAAGACAGATGTGGTGAAAATTTCCAAAACTGTATTGGTATGGATTTTGATTATATACATAACATTTGTCCAATTGATAAACTGGTCGTATGTAAACAAGCCAACCCAGATTTTAAAATGAAAGATTTGGATTCTATGTTGATGGGATTATATTTGAACATAGATAACAAGGCATTAGAAAACTGTCAGAATTTGGTTGAAAAGAAAATGATTGAATTGTGCGGTTCAACGACAGATTGTAATGCTTTTGCTGCCGATGAATTTCTTGGAACAAGTTCTTTAAAATCACAAAAAGATGGAACAATATATCGTGTGACAGGTATGATATCGTTTGGTTCTATTAAAATGGCTGATGCCACAGATCAAAATTTAAAACCTGGCGAAATCAGTGTTTCAGAATATATTAACCAAGTGAAATCTAAAGGTGTTCCAAGTGGTATGGACAGAAAAACAAGTGATGCAATAATATCTTCTATTGAAGAAGAATTGAATAATATTGCTGGGACTATTAACAGAACAATATCATTAGTAGAATCAGATCAACAGATTCAATATTGTATAAATGGTCGTGATTTATCACAAATAAATGGCAAGGGTTCAACCAAAAATACAACTGTTGCACGATTCCCAAATCTGTTAAATCAATATCGTGTAATGATTGCTATGTCTGCATTACGTAAAGCGCAAGACAATTATAATAAAAAGGTGAACGAAGCAATATCTGAAGCAACCAGAAATGCTTCTGCAGATGTTGCACAATATATGTGTCAAAAAATTGCAGCTGCTCGTACTAACAAAAGTGCAGGTAATGAAATCATAGAACAGACACCATTAACAGCGCCTTATTCTATATCTTATGAAGTTGGTGCAGGATTAGCAACATCTGATTTGGTTAAGGGTGGTTCTGGTGCATCCAATACTGCAATGGGATCATTCAAGAATGAAGGTTATTTAGGTGGTTCAAGTGCAAATATGGGCGGTGTAATGAAAGATGTATCATCTACATTTAATCGTGACACAAGAATTTGTCATGTTTGTACAACAATAACAACACAATCTTGTAAAACAACAGGAAGCACATCTTGGTTCCATAACAGCAGAAATCAATCTTGCGATACAGCGACCAAGGATCCTGTATGCGAAGATATACAGATGTAAAAAAACCGCCCGTTTGGGCGGTTATTTAATTTCAGTTTTGGCAAATCGTTCCTAGATATTTTTATGTGTCTATTTGATATAATTGTTGCATGGAAAACAAAATAACAAATGGAGAAAAATCATGAAAAAGATATCAATGTTGGCTTTGTGTGCGATATTGCCAATTTGCAGTGCGATGGCTGGAAATAATATGAAAAATACTGTTCACCAGGGTGCACCAGTATATTGGTCAGTAACGGAAGTAGTGGATATGCCTGATAATACACCAGTTGTTTTATTGGGACGAATCACAAAAAATATGGGAAATGAAATGTTTGTTTTCGAAGATGCTTCTGGAACAATTATGTTGGAAATAGATGAAGAAGATTGGAATGGAAATACTGTGCGCGTTGACGATGTAGTCACAGTATATGGACATGTTGATAAAAAAGGTAATATCACAGAAATAGAAGTTGATTCTATTGTTAAATAAAAAATGCCCGAACGGGCATTTTTTTATTCCTTTGTTCTTTTTTTGTTTGTGTTTTTATGATATAATAAAATTCATAATGAAATTCAAATATTCTGTATTTTCTTTGGTAATGATTATGTTTGCCATGCCTGCATTAGCGGGTTGGCAGTACAATGGTTACTATGTAAATGATGGTTATTATGTCGACGATGGTTCGCGCTTTGTTATGGGATTGCGTGGTGGTGTTTCGTTTGCGCGTGCAAAAATGCAAAATGATGTTGGCAGTTTGTACGGCTATTATTACATAAATGAAAATAATG
>OMQP01000009.1:0-5374 GCA_900313285.1 uncultured Pseudomonadota bacterium | reverse complement strand
TGATTATATTTATGCTGGATCTGGTGATTTATCAACGTTGCCGGTAAAGAAAGATTTTTCAAAAACGGCATTCGCCGGTGGTGCCAGTATTGGTTTTACTGTTCCACATAACCCACAATGGCGATTAGAAGCAAATTATGATTTTATTTCAGAAACTAATTATAATCAAATACCTTTGTTCGAAGGTGATTTGAATGTTAGTGGTGGTAATGTATCATCTGTTCATGTGACAAGCAGTGGGGCAACCGCAACGATTTCTACAGATGTAATATCTGCGATGGTTTATTATGACTTTTTTGAAGGGCTAAGAAAACCGATAAACGAAGTTGTTCCGTATGTTGGTTTTGGTTTGGGGTATGCCAGTTCAAAAACTACTTTGAAATTATCGGATATTTATGGGGATTTATCTACTGATTCTGATTTACAAAATTATGGCACAGCTGAAAATGGTGTTATTCAGTTTGAACCACCATCTGATAAATCGAAATATCCAACATCTACAAATATCGCGCTTATAGGAACATTGGGTATGTCATATGGTATCAGTGAATACACATTTTTAGATTTAAGTGCGCGTGTAATGTATATTCCTACAATTAAGTGGGAATTGGTAAACAGTGATGGTTCCCAACATCGTGAATGGTTCAGTGCACACAACATGATATATACCAATTTGATGGTTGGGTTAAGATTTGAATTCTAAAAATATTTAAATTTATTTTTTTATGGCTCGTTAAATAAAAGAGCAGGATCTACAGAATTTTTTCCACGACGCACTTCCAAATACATTTCGGGTTTGTTTGAATTCATACGGCCAATAGGTTCGCCAGCCAGGACTTCTTGACCAACCAAGGCATCGATAGAGCCCATATTCGTCATAACTGTGTTGTATCCATTTTTATGTGACATGATAATTACTTTTCCAAAACCACGGAAACTGTCTGCAAATTTTACAACACCATCGGCTGGCGCCATAACTAATGCATCGCCACGTGTATGAATTCGCCATCCATCAGATTTTAAACCCAATGCTGTTTTTTCGCCATATCTTACAACCAATCTTCCACGAACAGGTGTATTCAGTTTTCTTTTTGATAATCTTGCGTTGCCGGACATTTCAGATGAACCAACCCCGGCGGATAATTCAGATATATTTTTTGCTTTGGTTGATAATTGTTTCAATTTATCTTGGATAGCAATTTGTTCGTTTTTCAATTTTTCATTTTGTGCAGAACGTGTTTTTAAAAGTTTATCCAGTTCGTTTTTTTCATTTGTGTATTTTTTTGCACTGCGATCCAATTTTTCTTTTTCAACAGTTCGTTTTTCATGAATTTTATCTAATTCTTCTAACTTTTGTGTTGCGTCCATTATTTTTTCATCGAACTGATCTGCTGCTGATGACAATATAACAGAAGTTAAAACATAATCATGCATAGTTTTTGCATCAAAGTTTGGATTTGATGCGATGTATAAAATACTGGATGTGGCATCCATGATGCCGTTGCGATTTTGTGATAGTTCTGCGTTGATTTTATCACGTTGTTTATCCAATTCTGCAATACGTTTGGCCATTGTGTTGCGCTGTTCTTCCAGAGTGCTTACACGATCTGCGGTTTTTACCAGTTGTTTTTTTGTTCTTTCTACATCGCTGGCAGAAGTTTTTAATTGTTGTTCAATCTTTTTATGTTGTAATTCGGTTTGCTTTATTTGGTTTTGAATTTTTGACAATTCATCATTTGCGCCAAACGCGGGCAGGGTACAGATACACAAAGCAGTAGTGTAAAAAAATGATCTTTTATTCAACATAATGTTTATTCTATCAAAACTGTAAAAAAATGTAAATCTTGGATTTATAAAAATATTTGACAAAATAAAAAATATGTCTATAATATCTAGTATGAAAACAGAAATAGAGGCACCTCATGGACGTGAAACATATATCGCCGATTTTGGCGAAGGTCTTGTCATGAAACGTCCGTTGCCAGAATTTACTCAGGCCCAGAAAGATAAATGGTTGGCAAAACAGCACAGAACTAAAGAAATCATCGATGAAATCAAGGCTATGGATAACATTGTATATAATATCCCAAGAATGTTACACATCAAAGATGATGAATATCAGTTGTTGGAAGAACGTGCAATGGGCGAACCTTTGACTTTTAAGTTATATCAAAGTTTAACAAATCGTCAACGTTATGAAATTGTAACCAGTTTATCTAATTTCTTGGTTGATATGAATGAATCAAAACCTGTTCAGGAAGAAACTTTGCACAGAATCAGTGATGAGTTAAAATTACAAAGATTGCAAAATATTGTTAATAATAAAATGCCAAAATGGTTTGATATTGGTACGGTCAAATATATGTCAGATTTAATCGAAGATGTTCAAAATTTTGAATATGTGACACGAAAAGCATGGTCGCATTGTGATTTGAATTCTGGCAATGTTCTGTATGATTCAGTTGCCAGCAAGTTATATTTTATTGATTTTGCAGAGGCAAACTATAACTTTATTTTTCGTGATATATTTTCCCCATTGGCTGTTGATTTGGACATATGCAGACCTTTGTATGAAGAATATTTCAAATTACATAATAAAGATATGTACAGAATTTATGGCCCAAGAAATCCGGAATTACAGAATATAATGAGATATCGTACAATAACTGTATTGTTGAAACGTTTTATCAAGGCCGGTGATGATTTAAGATTAAATCCACAATCTAAAAAAACACGACAAAATAATATTGAAAAAATACAATATATGTTGGATTTGATATCAAGAATACAATATCAAGAAAGACAGTTAACAAAATAAAAAATGCCCATTTGGGCATTTTTTTATATGTTGTTTATTTAATTTTAGATGTTTGTAATTGATTGATGATTTTATTTTGGGATGAATACATGGCGCCCATCATATATCTGTAATATTTTTTTGCTTCACCATTTTTCATATCGGTAAGGGCGCTTTGGTATTGTTCTTTGTCGGATTTTCTTGTAAATGCAATTGGTCTGTAACCATTTTCTAATAATATCCAATTCATAACCATACGTGCAGTTCGTTTGTTGTAATCATCAAATGGTTGCAATGCTATCATTTTGTAATGTACATCAAAAGCACGAATGATAGACGGTTTGTCTGCTGTTCTGTATTCGTAAATAATGTTTTCCAATGCAGATTCTATTTCCATTGGAATATTTGTCTTTTTTATTACACCGGGACGAATGTAAGTATCGTTTATTTTGATATTGCGTTCATTACAGATCAGGTAATGTATGTTACATATTTCACTTAATCCTAAAACAGTTTTTTGTTTGGTCTGTTCAAGAATATAATCATATGCGTTGCCTAAACCTTGGGTGCAGCTGTAATCAAAATATGGTTTTTGTTTTTTTGTAGATATCACAAATAACGTTTTTGGTTCGTTATATGAAATTTCATGACGTAACCAATTAAAATTATTTAAACGTTTTGTGGTGCCAGAACCAGACAATTTTTTTGTTATTGTCTCTTTGTTTTCTTCAATGTGTCCCATCAAGCCGGCTGGCCTTTTAGGTTGTTGTTCCGACACGGTTAATTTTTTTGTTTTTGTCATGATTTTTTCCTTGTTATATTATATGTAATACAAAATATAATATTTGTCAATATTTTTTATAAAAAATAGTAAAAAATCGTGTTGCACAAATTGGCAAATTTTATTATGCTTGCTCTTAGCAAAGGAAAGGTTTGTGCAATGAAAAAAATATTATTCATTTTAGCTGTTTTAATGCCGTTTGTTTGTGATGCTGCACAAAAGGCAAAAAAGGAAGAACCTGTTGTTCATTTAACAGATGAACAAATTTATACAGAATTGAAAAAATTGGCATCTGTATTTGAGATTGCTCGCGATAAATTTGTCGAAGAAGCAGATGAACGCAAAATGTTAGAAGGTGCGATGAATGGTATGTTGGCGGCGCTGGATCCGCATTCGTCGTATTTGTCTGCTGATGATTTTAAAGAATTTAATGATAAATCGCATGGTGAATTTGGTGGCCTTGGTATTCAAATTACAAGTGACAAAGGCGCAATCCGTGTCATTTCACCAATAGATGACACCCCCGCGGCAAAGGCCGGTATTGAAGCAGGTGATTATATCACACATATTGATGGTGAACAGGTTTTTGACATGTCATTAAATCAGGCAGTGAAAAAAATGAAGGGCAAACCTGGTACGACAGTGAAATTGACGATTGTCCATGATGGCAATGAACCAAAAGTCATGACATTAAAACGTGCAATTATCAAAGTAAAATCGGTAAAGTTCAGTGAAAAATCTGATGCTGCGGCGATGGATGATGATAAATTGCCAAAGATTGGTTATTTACGTGTTTCTGATTTTGGTGCAACAACAACTAAAGAATTAAATGAAGCATTAAAAGATTTGGAAAAGAAAAAAGTTGCGGGTTATGTTCTTGATTTGCGTAATAACCCGGGCGGATATTTAACTGCTGCGATTGAAATGTCGGATGCATTTTTGGATGGTGGTGAAATAGTATCAACACGCGGAAAAGAAAAAGCAGATATTGAAAGAATGTTTGCAAAACCTGGTGATTTAATAAATGGCAAACCTGTTGTTGTTTTGATAAATCATGGTTCTGCGTCGGCATCTGAAATTGTTGCAGGGGCTTTGCAAGATAATGGTCGTGCCATTGTTATGGGGTCGCAAAGTTTTGGTAAAGGTTCTGTGCAACAACAAAAACCGCTGGGTGATGGTTCTGCAATACACATAACTATCGCACGTTATTACACACCAAGTGGTCGTTCGATTCAAAACGAAGGTATCACACCTGATATCGAAGTTTTGCAAAGTAAAGTTGAAACATTGGAAAAGAAAGAATCTTTGTTCACAGAAGCAACGTTTAATAATTCACTTAAAAATGATGCATCAAGCAAGAAAGATAAATCAAAGAAAAAAGATTCTAAGAAAACAAATAAATCTGATGATGACGAAGAAGAAGATTATTTAAGTTTGACCGATGAAGAAAAAGATGCGCGTGATTACCAATTACAGCGTGCAATGGATATGGTGCGTGCATTATCTAAATTTGGTAAAAAGAACCTTGAAAAAGTAGAAGAAGAAAAATCTTCAGAAACAAAATCAGATGATAAAAAATCTTCTGAAAAAGCGAAAACAAAATAATAAAAGTATATTTGGGAAGTAAAAATGTCAAAGTTAATTGTAGATGGAAATTGGGCGGCAGCTGATGTTGCGTACAGATGTGTTGATTGTGCGGCGATTTATCCTATCACACCAAGCAGCACAATGGGTGAATTATCTGACGAATGGTCGTTTCAGCATAAAAAAAATATTTGGGGTGTAACACCGCAAAT
>OMQP01000027.1 GCA_900313285.1 uncultured Pseudomonadota bacterium | reverse complement strand
CAGATATATAAAAGGAAGGGAAATGAAAAAACTATTCTTAACATCTGCAATAATTGCAGTGATGTCATGCCCAGCAATCGCATTGGACGCAAATAACCATATACAGCCAAGTCCAACAAACGATTGCGTTGAATCAACATTGGGTACCGCAACCGGTCCTGCAAATTTGGAAGCAGATTGGACGGCAAACACAATAAACCTGGAATGGTATAACGAAGATACAAAATTAACGGTCCCAACCACATCAAATACATGTACATACGATGGTGGTATAACATTACCATCGACGAACCCAACAAAAACAGGATATACGTTTAAGGGATGGAAAGTGCGCAGTGCGGCATCACAAGTATCTGCAGGTCCAAATTGCGTTGCAATATCAGACTATGTCACATGTGAAAATACAGATGGTTGTTTTTATCAATACTGGGGTGGAGGATGCAGAAATATTATGTATTTAAAAGATATCCCGTATGGATCTTGTGCAGAGATACCGGATGAAACAACATGTTGGTCCGCCGCTTTTTGGGAAGATGGTTCTGGGCATCTAGAAGGGCGTTGTGAGTGGAATAATGGCGAGTGTGTATCGGCAAATTTTTATGACGCCCCATTTAGTTCATATGGAATAATGCCAAAATCATGGTGTGAAGAAGTTTTAAAAGAAGAAGATCCTTCTGATTGTGGTTGGTATGGAGATGATGATTCTGAAGGACAGTGTAATTGCGAAGACTGATAAAATTTATAGAAAAACACCGCCGAATTGGCGGTGTTTTAATCTCTGTCATCAACCAAATTAATTTTTGGCGGATACGGCTAAACGTTTGCGGCCACATGCGTTACGATGGCTCGGACGCCCTTCTGTTCCGTGCTGCAGTGTTCAGTCAGGTTATGTAATATCGGTTTGGTTTCTGCGGACCATGACAAAACAACCCGATGTGTGTTCGGGTTGTTTTTTTAATTATATTTGATTTTGTTATCTCTTGTTGCTATATTTTCAAAAACGGGGAAAATATGAAACGATTTTTGAAATATATTGCGATTATATTGGTTGCGTTTGCGGCTGATTTCTTTTCAAAAAAATATTTGTTCGATTTATTATCATCCAGATATGGTGATATTATTTTTGATCCAAATGTTATTTGTGCAAAATGTAATGTTAATGGTGTAATTGCTTCCTGGACCGATATTATCGGTGGCGATTATGGTTTGTCTAATTTGTTCAATATTCATTTTATTTGGAATCGTGGAATTTCTTTTTCTGCGTTTAATTTTTTAATGCCGGTTATATTATCTGTTTTGACGGCTATTATTATCGCATGGTTGTTATATTATTTGTTTAAACGGGCACTGGTATATGAACGTTTGCCAATCGCTTTGATAATCGGTGGCGCATTGGGAAATTTGGTTGACCGAATTCGTTTCGGCGCAGTTGCTGATTTTATTCAATGGCATATTGGCGGAATTTGGACGTTTCCGGCAATATTTAATGTTGGGGATATGTTTATCACTTTCGGTGTGATTTTGTATTTAATAAACATGTTTATAAATCGAAATAAATGTATTCGTAATTTAAAGGACTAAATAATGGTGCAATATTTAAATAATAATAATGGTTTTAATCAGTGGGCAAGTATGCAACAAAATCAAAAAAAACCATCGCGTTTTTCCGGATTTTTATGGTGGTTGTTTTTGTTTTTCTTTGCTTGGTGGGTAATTGGTTTATGGATGCGTCCACAAAATGTTCAAACAAATGTTTCAAATGTTGTAAATATCGAAGAAAGTTCTGTTAAAAAACATAGTGTAAATAATGACAAGATTGCTTTCGATGTTGCAGGGTTGCGTATATCAAATATTTCTTTGAAAGAACATGTCAAAGATTCTAAGACAAAAGAACCAGTATCATTATTATCTGATAAAAATAATTTTGTTGAAATCGGTTTTATGTCACCTGATACGCAAATACCAAATATAAATACACATTGGGAATTAAAATCTGATGTTATGCATTATGGACGCGATGTTCATTTTGCACGCAATATAACGGTCGATGGTTATATGATAACTGTATCAGATAAAATTACTAATCATTTAAACAAAGAAATAAATATTGCACCATATGCACGCATAATTCATGGTGATTCAAAAATACAATCTTCTGTGGTTGAAATGGGCGGTGTGGTTTATGCTAATTCAAATCTTGATTATGCAAATTGGAATAAATTAAATAAAAAATCTTTCGCATATTCTACTGTGCGTGGATCATTTGGTTTTGCAGATCAATATTGGGAAACTGTTGCAGCAATCGACGCAAATGACCAAACAATCAGTTTAAAGAAAAATGGCGATTTATATTTAGCAGATTCAAATGTTGCGCCGGTTAAAATTGCACCAGGAAAAACAGAAGAGATAAACACGTATATCTATGCAGGACCACGCCAGGGTGATTTATTGAAAATCGCATCAAATAATATTCCTGGTATTACAAAAACAGTAGATTATGGTTGGTTCTGGTTTTTTGCGCAACCTATGTTATGGATGTTAAATTGGTTGTATGCACTGGTCGGTAATTATGGTGTGGCTATTATTTTAATGACACTGATTTTGCGTATTTTGATATGGCCATTGACACGTAAATCATTTGCATCAACTATGGCTATGCAAAAAATGCAACCTGAATTACAACGTGTTCAAAAATTATATGCAAATGACAAAGCGCGTCTGCAAATGGAAATGATGAAAGTATACCAGGCACACAAGACATCTCCAATGTCGGGTTGTTTGCCAATGCTGATTCAAATACCAATATTTTTTGCGTTATATAAAGCATTGGTAATATCTGTCCCAATGCGCAGTGCTCACTTCTTGTGGATATCAGATTTGGCAGTTATGGATCCGTATTTCATATTGCCGATTTTGATGGGTTTAACAATGTGGTTACAGCAATATTTGCAAACACCAAAAACATCAAAAAATGTGAACGATATTACAGCATCAACACAACGTGTTATGAAATGGATGCCTTTATTATTTACAGTAATGTTTGCATGGATGCCGGCTGGATTGGTTCTTTATTGGACGGTATCTAATTTGTTTGGGATTTTGCAAATGTATATCATCAAAAAAACAACCAAATAAAAATGCCCGTTTGGGCATTTTTATTTATCATGTATAAACCTGAATAAATCATATGGTGTTAAAACGCATTTTTTTTGGATGTGGCAAAATCTTTTTGTAAATTGAACACATGTTATCGCTTTTATTTTTTCTGGACATTGTGGGGCGTTTTTTGCGCTGTATTTTACAAATATCCAACCGTAATGTTTTAATACAGTTAAATCACGTTTATTTAATTCAATTTTGACAATGTTATTTCTGTTTACAAACTGGTAAAGATAACATTTTTGCCCGTGAATAACGACAGGGGCACAATGTTTAAATCGTTTGCATAAAATTTTCGCATATAATTTATGTGTTCGTTTAGAAAAACCAATGTATATCATAATAATCGCCTTTGTTGAGATGTTAAAAACATTCTCTGCTCCGTGAATTAAAATTTTAATCTGCTAACCAACCCTTTGTTTTGGCAGATTCTGTTATTGTTTCCATGGCTGTTTTCCATAATGCTGCAGATTTATTTTCTGAATAAATGTATTGATGTGGTGCGCGTTTTTTATCACCGAATTTTTTTAATGTTTCTAATTGTGCTGATGATAATTTCCCAGATAAATAAAGTTTAGTTATAAGTGTTTCTACATCCAATAATTCACATGGACGTCTGATAGATGATTTGTTATAACAGAAACCATTTTGTACAGATTTAGAATACATGAACCAAAACCAAAGTTGTTCAGCGTTTTGAAATCTTTCAGTCGTATTTGTTTCTTCTTTGTATTTTGAATTTAACATAATGTTTTTCTCCTTTTTGTTTTAATTTGTTTTTATAAAAATACGCATCAGTAACTGATGCGTGTAAAATTATAATAAAAATCGAATCGTGTAAAACAATACAACTGCAAATAGAAAGCCGAATCGAAAAACCGATTCGAAATAGATTTTTGTTATTTTGATATCGAATCGACTTTTTTATATAAAAATAAAAAAACCGCCAAAGCGGTTTGTTTTATTTAATCGTTTCTTATTGTATTGGTGGGAAACAATCACCAGTTGGCGGACAACATACAAATTCATGTGGGCTGTTTGGATCATTTGGATCGGACGGGCCATTATCTGTATATGTTTCACCCGTACAACAACCATATGAATCTGGTGCATTACCATCTTCACATGTTACAACCTCTTCTGCAACTGCAACACTCTGATTTTCAAATGGGTTTATTATGTTGCCTTCGTCATCATATGATAAACCAAGTACGTTTTCATTGTATGCTTTGATTTGATCTTCATCTGCGCTTTTGGTGAATGTCCCGGTTTGTTCATTATATGATACCGTACCATATTTTTTTGCAGATTGTTGTGTCAAATTGTCATTATAAGCAGATTGTTTTGCATTGTTTATTGCCTGATAATTTTGTGATTCGCAATATAACAAAACCGTTCTGTAATCATATCCAGATTCTGCCCAGGCAGAACTGTTATCTATGGTCATCTTTCCGTTCTTTTCTGTGCAATATTGATTTAAATTAAATGAACGAACCTGGCCAATCCAAGATTTGCTGTCGGTTGCATCAGCAATCTCGCCTTTGATATCTTTCCACTTACGACGTTTAGAAGAATCATTATATGCAACAAATGCACATTTTCTTGTAATGCCATTGCTGGCGGCTTCTTCGTCATCTTTACCACATGTAACAATTAAATCAACCGGTGAAAATACGTTTATACGCGTTCCTGCAGCAATAGAAAATGGTGGAACTGTATTATCTATCGCATCAACTAATAATTTTTGGGTTACTTTGTTCCAGGTGTTAATAATATCTTGCTTTGCCATTTCCGAAGAACGAATAGTTCCAGATTGAACAATAGTATTATTATCCAAATCAATTTGATTTATTACAGTGTCAGCAATAGGTGCAATCATGTTAACTGCAGCAGGTACCAATGAAGTTAATACTGGCATAACCATTTGTTCAATATAATCGGTACTGCCATGTCCTGGAACACCCATACGTCCCTGGGCATCAGCAGAATATGGGTCTTGATTTTCGCCGAAATTGAATTCTACGCCATCTGGACGAATAAATTGGTACCATTTAATATTCATACGACCAAATGCCTGATATGGTCCCGGTAATTCCCCATCAAGATATCCCATTAGTAAGGTTCCTGTTGGTAATATAATTGTGCGACCATCATCAGAATAAACGTTTCTGTCTACTGTTGCGCGAACAGGAATGCTATAGTTTTTATTTGGATCACATTCTTTACCTGCTTTATTACAACCATAAACGCTTGGGTCTGCACGAACTTCTGAAACAATGGTTGCAGGAATAGGTTTGAATTGACGCAATATAAATGTTCTGTCGTATGGGCGCGATGAAATAACAGATTCTGCGTCATCAGAAGAACCACGCAAAACCCTTTCATCTATATTTTGCCAGCCATCGCTTAATCTGTGCATTTTACCGGTACCACCAGCTATGCTTTTACCATCTTTTGTAAAATCTTCAGCAGTGTAATTCCAAGTATTTGTTTTTGCTGTTTGTGGTTGTGATAATTTTGGTGCTGATAAATTACGTGTGCGTATGTGTCTGTACCCAATATGATCGGAATCTGTACCAATTCTGGAACCATCAGATAAAGACGTAATTATCCCAGTTGTAAAATCATATTTCCCAGTTGGATTTGAACAATCTGTATCAGAAAAAGGATGAAAATAATTAGCACCATGTTCAGGTTTTATCCAACCAATTTGTTTTCCTGATTGATCATATCCTGGTATTGCAAATTCAGAACATTTTTCTGCTGTTAAAACAGGTTTTTCTTCTTTAAATGGATTTGGTTCTGCAATTATGCGTACTTCTTTCACTGGATCTGGTTTTACAGGTTCCGGTTCTGGTTCCACAACAGGTTCCGGTTCTGGTTCTACAACAGGTTCTGGTTCCGGTTCAATTATCGGTTCTTCTTCCCATGAACTGTACGTAACAGAAATTTTTTCAGTATTTAATATTTCAGGCTGAGATTCAACATGCCATGTTATTGTTAAAACTGTTTCTGTTTCGCTTTGTACAGATGTTGGTTTATATGTGACATTTATCATGCAAAAATCAGTCAAATCATCGCAACTGTCAGTTGTCGTAATGTCTTTTACTGGTACTTTAATATCACTGATAACAACAGGTGTATTAACAGATACATTTATGTTTCCTGTTGAATGAGAACCAACTTCTATATCCGTTAAATCCAGATGTTTTGGGTCTGTTTTAAATTCCACAGGAATATTTGCGTTCTCAACAGAATTTTCGTTTGTTGATTTGTGTCCCAATATCAAAGTTAATAAAATAATAACAACAACAAAAGCCGCAGCTAACAACAACCATTGCACATGCTTTGGTGTTGTTTCACGGAATTCTTGAAATTGTTGTTTTAAATTTTTCATTGGTTTATTGTATCCTTATTACGTGACAACTTGTACCACTGAACTTCAATAATTGATCACATAATTTTTGTGCTGTATCAATATCTGTCATTGGACCAATACGTAAACGATATAATCTTGCAGTTGCAGAATTTGCACCCAAATCACCAACACCCTGTTCATCTACGGCAAAGAACACACTGTTCTTATATGGTGTTAACAAACCAACACCATCATCACCACTGAATTTAGCCAGCAATTCTGTCCAATAATCATTCAGTGCTTTGACAGATGTATCTGATTTTAATTCAATTGCGACACCGCTTTGATTACTTGTAATCAATGGAATATTAGATTGAGGCAAATATGAACCTGCCGTTGTACGTGCATTTGGAATCATTGTTGGTGTTCCGCCCAATGCAACGGTGTTTGGTTGATTGTAAACCATAGCAGGTGTTGCGGAATAATCCATAATGCTTTCGTTAATAGCATACTGTTCATCTGCATATGCAATGTCATTTAACGATTGGTTTGCAGCCAATGATTGAGCAACGTTAGCTTCTGCCAGTGCCATAACAGATGCGGTATCTGCGATTAAGAAAGGTTTTGCGCGTTTTTTAATGCAAACAATTCTTTGACCACTGCGTAATACCATATCACCAACAGCTTCAACTATTAACAAACGACCGTCTTCACCATCTGTACGAAAACTGACTGGACTTTCGCCACCTTCGACTAAAAGTGATACCACAGGACGTTGTGTCATTGAAATAACTTTGTCACCGAAATCAATGTAAGTAAATATTCTGTCGCGCCATACACGTTCAGGTGCAATAACATAATCATCAGGATTTGGAACAAATATATCCAAATCAAAACGGAATTCAGATGGATCTATTTTCATTGTTTTTATCCATCCATAATCTTCGCCGTCAACACCAACAGTAGAAGTTGTTTGTGATGAAGATGTTTTAAATATTGACCCCATGGATCCTGTTGCAACAGCAGCAGATGCACCCGGTGTAATTCCACCCACGGCAGAGATATCAACCTGGGAATAAGAAATTTCACTTGATGCGACAGGATATGCACGTAAATAGAATATGTATTTGTTACCAGATTTTCCAGTCACAATCATATTTGTATCATTACCTTCGTTACCAGAAGTAGGTGTAATGTACATAGATTGACTGCCTTTCTTGGTATCAACATTAAACAGACCGTCATTTCCAACAACAACGTCCGCAATTTGTTCGCCGGCAGGTAATGTGACTAATGTTGCCATACCCATGCGTGTTTTGATTGGCAAAACAGTACCAGTAGACCATGTTAAATTTGCATAACCTGGTTGCGAAGACCCAGCAGCCATATTTGCATTTGGATTATCCCAAGCCAACTGTGGTGCCGCATATGCAGAAAAGGCGCAACACAAAATGGTTAACAAAGAAATATTTTTGCATATTTTTATGAAAGTCATCTTTTATAATTCCTTACCTTTCTAATTTTTTCGTCACCAAGATGCTATATTTCTGAATTCAAAGGATCTGCTTTGCCATCCAGAACGGTATATTGCGTTACCTGGATTCCGAGTGGGTTAGCACTGACTTTTTCCAAGTAATCAGATACACCAGACGCTTTTCCATCAAGGTCAGATTGTATTCTTATTTGTATCTTATAATTTTTTGGTGGGGTCTGTCTACCAATATTTTTGCAAACCCACATAAAATTAACATGATACGTATAGTCAATTTTTTCGTCAGATTCTTTGATTAAAACAATCGCTGGATCGTTTGCTTTGTTTGAAAATTCTACGGAACACGATACAACAGGTATTTGGTTGCTGTAATACGCTCTGTATAACGCGGTATTTACAAATGTTTTAAATGTGTCTTTTGAAGACCATGGTTTTACTACTTTGTTCCAATTGTTTTTTGTGATATTAGCGTTCAAATCCAATTGATTTCGCGCCATTATGTATTCACGGACAAAACCCCTGACATAAAGTTCGGTTGTCTTTTTATTATTCGCATCTGGAGTCAAAGGTTCAATGATGACGTTAGTGGAACGTGTTTGAGTCAACAAAAAGAACACTTCCGGTCTTTCAAGAGGTATCATTTTGAACAAAGTGAACAACAACACGCACAGCACAACAACAGACGCTGACAGCACAAACGTCAGTATTCGTGACATTAAAATTGGCGGTTCTATGGTCTTTGCCAAACGTGACTCCTACATTATTTATGTATGATTGTAGACAATTTTATTTATTCAGTGCAAGCAAAAAATGATACATTATTTATTTTTACTGCATTTATTTTGAAAACAATGTGCTTTTTCGCTTGCTTAAAAAAACGAAAACATTTATAATATTTCCGCTTGATTTTTAATATTGGTGTGCTATGCTTTCACCGATTATCAGTATAAAATGGCATAAATGCTGGGGTGTGGTTATGGGAAGTAACTAATAACAAGGATATAAAGGGGCTTAGTTCAACGGTAGAATATCGGTCTCCAAAACCGCGGATAAGGGTTCGATTCCTTTAGCCCCTGCCAAAAAAACTGATAAATGCGCAAAAATTAGGAAAACATATGAAAAAAATACTAGATTTTATCAAAGCTGTACGCGCCGAATGGTTCAAAATTGTTTGGCCAACACGTGAAACGGTTGTTAATACTACATTTATGATATTGTTGTTTTCCGGTTTGGCGGCATTGTTCTTTTTTATCGTTGACAGCATTTTGAATGCTTTGGTGAATTGGATTTTCTAAAGACACAAAGGGATAAACAATGGAAGAAAAAATGCAATGGTTTGTTGTGAATGTTCATACTGGCTGCGAAGACAAGGTTGCTCGCGAATTGCGTGAACAAATCGATAAACGTAAATTAAACGCATATTTTGGAGAAATCTTGGTCCCAACACGTGAAGTTTCTGAAGTTAAAGCGGGCAAACGTGTTAAAACAGAAAAGAAATTTTTCCCAGGATATATCGTTGTTCAAATGGTTATGAATAATGAAACTTTCTCTTTGGTGAAATTGATGCCTCAGGTTGTTATGTTTTTAGGGCAGAAAGTGAAAAACCAATCTAAACCTATTCCTATCAGTGAAGCAGAAGCACGTCGTTTGTTGAAACAGGTCGAAGAAGGTTCTGTTGTTACTGAAGATACTGTCTATGAAGAGGGTCAGGAAGTACATGTTATCGATGGACCTTTTGCGAACTTTAATGGTATCGCATCTAATGTTGATAATGTAAAACAAAAAATGACAGTAACAATTTTAGTATTTGGTCGTGAAACCAGTGTTGAATTGGAATTCGAACAAGTAGAAAAGATTTAGTAGAAATACTAAAAAA
>OMQP01000050.1 GCA_900313285.1 uncultured Pseudomonadota bacterium | reverse complement strand
ATCAACATTGGGTACGGCAACCGGTCCTGCAAATTTGGAAGCAGATTGGACTGCAAATACAATAAACCTGGAATGGTATAACGAAGATACAAAATTAACGGTCCCAACCACATCAAATACATGTACATATGATAGTGGAATAACATTACCATCAACGAACCCAGAAAAAACGGGATATACATTCCGTGGCTGGCAGGTACGTGTCGCACAATGTTTACCATCCGACTTTAATTATGATGGCAGTATATCAACATATGGCTATACCCGGTTAAACGGTACTGCTGGAGAGAATGAATCAACATACGGATTAACGGTGGGCAGTGGTGAATGGGCGGTAGATTACGGCAACGCCGGTGTAATCAAAGGCATGGCGAAATGTAGTGAAACAAGTGGTACATCTGCACAAACTGGTACCCCGTCAAATACGGATGGCAAATATTGTTGGTGTCAAATAACCGGCTATGATGCAGACAAAGATAAAAATTATTGCCCAGTTGCGTCGTCGTCTTGGGTGCTCAACTTCGGCAGCGGTTCTGCGTCTGATTGCGCGCGCAACTGTGCGGGCAGTTGCACCGACAGCGTCCGGTACTCCTCCAGCTTCCCTGCCGCATTGTTCGGTCAGGTTATGTAATAATTATAAAGACACCAAAAAAACACCGCCCAAATGGGCGGTTGTTTTAAATCAAATTTCCAATTGCAACGGCGGTATCACACATACGGTTTGAAAAACCCCATTCGTTATCATACCATGCGGTCACATGTAAAACATTGTCATCAACAACACGGGTTTGTGTTGCATCAAAAATCGAACTGTGTTTGTCGTTTGTAAAATCTATAGATACCAATGGTTTATCATTAAAACCAAGAATTGCCGATTGTGATGCAAACATTACTTCATTGACTTTTTCGGCAGTCAATTTTTTCTTCATATTTAATACCAATTCAACAACTGAAACATCTGGTGTTGGAACACGTATTGCGATGCCGTCCATTTTTCCCGCCAATTTTGGTAATACCAATCCTATTGCTTTTGCAGCGCCGGTACTGGTTGGAATCATGGAAAGTGCAGCAGCACGTGCACGACGTAAATCTTTGTGTGTTTTATCCAATAATTGTTGGTCACCAGTATATGCGTGTACTGTTGTCATCCAACCGTTTTCAATACCAAATTTTTTATCCAAAACATTTAATACCGGTGCCAAACAATTTGTAGTACACGATGCATTGGAAACAATGATGTCTTTTTTTGTTAATTTATTATCATTTACACCAAATACTATGGTTTTATCTGCACCAGCGGACGGGGCAGAAACTAAAACACGTTTTGCACCACATTCAATATGAACGCGTGCTTTGTCTGCAGCCGTAAACAATCCTGTGCATTCCATAACTACATCGATATTCAATTTTTTCCATGGGTATTTTGATGAATCACGTTCGGATATGCATTTGATTTTTTGATTGCCAACAATAATATAATCGTTTTTGACTTTGACAGGCATATCTAATTTTCCATGTACTGAATCATATTCCAATAAAAACGCATTCTGTTCAATTGGTGCCAAATCATTTATAGCAACAAATTCAATATCTTTGCGGCCTGATTCTAATGCAGCACGCAAAACCAATCGTCCAATACGTCCAAAACCATTTATTGCAACACGAATTTTCTTCATCTTTTACCCCTTTCGTTTTTATTCATGTGAATATTTTACCACGACAGAGATAAAAAATTCAATTTGATTTTTTTCGGTTGCAACCCTTGCAAATACAAAAAGTCGTTTTTATAATAAACACTATGAAACAACGCGCAATTATTATCACAGGACCAACTGCATCGGGAAAATCTGATTTTGCTGATGCGCTTGCTCGTAAAATAAATGGTGCAATTATAAATTGCGACAGTGTGCAAATTTATCGTGGTATTGAAAATATTTCTGCATCGCCGTTTGCTGGTCATAACGGTAATTTTGATGACATAGATGGCGTGCCGTATAAACTGTTTTCAATTTTATCTTTGAATGAACATATCAGTGTGGCTGATTATTTGAATCTGGCCAGACAGGCGATGAACGAAGTTATTGCAATGGGAAAAACGCCAATCTTTGTTGGTGGAACGGGATATTATATAAATGTTTTATTAAATGGTATTTCATCAATTCCAAATGTCAGTGATGAAAATCGTCAACGTGCACGTGATATGGTAAAAAACGATATTGAAAATGTGCGAAATTTACTGTCAAATGATTTTGATAAAACCGATCCACAACGAACAGCGCGTGCATTAGAGGTTTTTTTTGAAACAGGAACACATTTATCACAATGGCAAAAAATGCCACGTGTCGGTGCTTTAATTCCAGATGCTTTCAAGATATTGGTTTTACCACCACGTGAAATATTGTTGGATCGTATCGCAAAACGTATACCGCAAATGATAGAAGGTGGTGCATTAACAGAAGGCAAATATATAATTGCGCAAAATCTGGACGAAACACGTGCAATTGGTGCAACACAAATTTGTAAAATGTTACGTGGCGAAGTATCAAAACAAGATGCAATTCAAAATTGGATTACAAAAACAAATCAATATGCAAAACGACAAAGAACATGGTTCCGTGGTCAATATAACGCAGATTTAGAAATAAAAAACGTTCCAAATGCAGATGATTTGGAACGTGTGATTCAAACATTAAAATAATTATTTTTTGTTTATATTAACAGAGATTGTCACTGTTAAAAGAGTGCCTTTGTGTTTGTTGTATTCTTCTGTTAATTGGTTTTCAGGTGTTTCTGTTTGCATGCCTAATTCTTTCTTTTTTTCTTTGATTCTGGCATTAACAGATTTTGCACCAATTTTTCTTTCTTCGTTTTGGGACATTTTGATTGGTTTTGCATTCACAGAACGAATACGTTTGCGTTTACGTGGTTCCGTATTTTCCTGTGTTGCCTGTTGTTCGGCTTTATGTTTTTCATTGCGTGCTATAGATACTTCGCTGCTGAAAACTTTTTGTTTGTATTTAACGAGGTTGTTTGTGGTGTATAATTCGTTGTACAGAGCCTTTGCGGTATCGACAACATTCAACTTTTCATCTTTGCGAATAATGTAATGAGATAAATAATTACAAATGTCGTGTGTTAATACACTTAAAAAATGTGGGTGTGCATAAATTTTATTGTTTGCAGGTAACATACGTAAAAATATTTTAGTTTTGAATTTAATGAAATCTTCGCGTTTTTGTGTGTATTCAAATGTTTTGCGCCAAGAATTGCGAAATTCTTCAACTGTTTGATAAGAACTGCCGAATTCGTTAATAAATTCGTTTGCTATATATTCTTTGTATACGATAAATTCTTGGTTTGCCAAAATTCTTATTTGAGCATTTAATTGTTTTGCTTGTTCAGATTTTGCCATAAGTTTGTCCTTTGTTTAATGTTGATTATAATATAATACAAAAAATAAAATTGTCAATATGTCATTTGGCTGTTGAAAAAAATTAAAAAAATGGCTATTTTAAGAACATGTTTAAATCTGGCGATATTGTAAAAGTTTTAATTCCTAATGTCATAAATACTGGTTATGACTATCGTTTGACGGAAGATGCAAATGTGGGGAATTTTGTACGTGTGACGGTCATGAATCGCCAATATGTTGGTGTGATTGTCGGTATAGGCGACAGCAAATTAGATGTTTCAAAAATAAAACCAATTATAGAAAAATGTAATTTAGGTCGCATGTCACAGTATGACATAGATTGGATTTATAAAATGTCACAATGGACACTGATGGCGCCGGGTGCGGTTTTGCGTTTGATATTAAATGTGCCTGATGCATTTTTACCGCCAAAGACAGAACAATTATATACTGTTAATTTTGATGCAAATGCAAAGATGACAGATTCGCGTCAGGCGGTATTTGATGCATTTCAATCTAATGATAACGAAGCAATGTCAGTCAATGATATCATGAATATCACACATGTTGGAAATGCTGTCGTCAAAGGTATGATTAAAAGTAATCTGTTAACTGCTGCAGATGTTCGTCAAAAAAATAACAATAATTTTGTTTATGAATATCATGATATGGGAAATGTTGTTTTAAATGCTGAACAACAATTGGCTGCAAATATATTGCAAAAAGCCATAAACAAAAATGAATTTTCAGTGCATTTGTTGGATGGTATAACAGGGTCTGGAAAAACTCAGGTTTATTTTGATGCGGTATTAAATGCATATAATAATGGAAAATCAGTATTGTTAATGATGCCTGAAATCGCATTGACCGCTCAGTTTATGGACAGATTTAAACAGCGCTTCGGTAATCCGCCTGTTGTTTGGCACAGTAATTTAACATCTGCGCGTCGTCGTGATATTTGGCGTGGTGTTGCAAATGGTGATATAAGAATTATTGTCGGTACACGCAG
>OMQP01000024.1 GCA_900313285.1 uncultured Pseudomonadota bacterium | reverse complement strand
GCACTGTCTATACCCATTAAAAACAGCGCTGCCATTAAATGTTCTATTGTTTGAACATGTGCGCCATTTTTATCACCAATTGTAGTGTTGCGCATCAAAGTTTCACCGACATTATCATATTTTGCCGGTATAAAATCAGAATCAGGAATATCAACCCTTTTGAAAAAAATTCCATATTTTTTTGCGGGTTTAACCAGCATATGCACAGGCAACCCAGAATGAATACCGACCCCGGATATTTTAACTTTTTTTGTTAGCGTTGTCATTTACCTTTCCTTTTAACCAATCATAAAAACCATTTTCAATATCTGTTTGCAATGCAGAAAAACGTATATCTTTTTTTGCCCAATCTGGCAATCTGACCCAATCTTTTTCAGTGGTTAATAATTTAGCATTCTTTTCTGCTGCTTTTTCAAAAAGGTTTTTAATATCACTATCTGTATATTGGTAATGATCAGGGAAAGATATTTTTTCAACAATATGTGCCGGAACATTATCAAAAAACTTTTCAGGATAACCAATTCCAGCAAATGCAATCACATCAACATCTTCGTCATACGGACAAATTTCTTTATTATACGCATTAAACACAGGGATATTTGTTGGCAAAGCGAATCCTGGTGCTACATTTTTTCTTTTTATAACAATAATAGCATCGGCACGTTCTATCGCAGATTTTGTTTCACGCAACGGTCCGGCCGGCAATAAAAAACCATTTCCAAAACCAATACCTTCATCAAAAACCAATACAGAAACATCTTTCTTAATAGAAGAATTTTGGAATCCATCATCCATAATAATTGGGCTTTTAGATTTTTGTTTGTTTAATAAAATCAGATTACTTTTTCTGTTTCCAACATGAACCAGAATACCATCATTAGATAACATTTTTGCTTCATCGCCAATATCACCAGTTTCTTTTGATTTTTTATAACCACGCATTACCACGGGCGCATCAAAAAATTTAGCAACCTGGCGAACGATAGGTGTTTTACCGACCCCGCCTGATAAAATATTTCCAAAACAAATTACCTGACGCTTTGAAACATATTCGTGTTTTTTGCGCAAATTGAAAACTGTTTTACTGCCGATTAAATACATCAAACTTAATGGCAAAAGAGACCATGACAATAAACTACGTTTTAAAAACCATTTTGGTGTTTTCATAATATAACCGCTTTATCCTTGAAATTTTCTGGGGTTAAATCTTGTTCTGGTTTAAAAGATGTAAATTTTTTATCCAAATCATACGCCTGTTTAACCATCAAATCTTCAAGATTTTTACGAATATTTTCAAATTCTTCTATTTTTGTTTTTCTGTCTATGAATATAGGTTTACCAACAGTCCCCCCTATAACAGAAAAAGGGTTTGTTAACAAATATCTGTCCCATCTGTTCAAAAACCATGGACGCGAACAAGAATAACAAACTGGAATTATCGGTGCCCCTGTCATTTTAGCAAAATACAATGCCCCATCATGAAAACGCATAGATGGACCACGCGGACCATCAGGGGATAAAGCTAAACAATATTTTCCATCATTTAAAACCTTTATTCCGCGTTTTAATACATTTACACCATCATTAGCAGATGAACCATATATAGTTTTAAGACCAAATAACTTTTCCATTTTTGCAATTGCACGACCGTCTTTTTTTGAATCAGCGATAGCATATCCGCGCACATGGTTTATTGCGATAACCGGCGACAACATCATTGTACGCCCATGCCAAAACACGAATATTGCAGGTTTTCTGCCATATTTACGTAAAATATCAAGACCTGTAATTTCCTTTTTAGATGTAAAATAAACAAACCAAATTAAAATATAATACACAACGGCCAAAAGCCATTGAATAACACCCCAACCATAAAGGAATCTGAAAAAACGTCTCATATTTTTTTTAATAGATTTTTTCATTTCAAAACCCTGTACGGAGATTTTAGCAACAAAAAAAACACAATGCAAGCATACAGAAAAAGACACCGTGTCGGTGTCTTTTTTTTAAACTGGTTGCGGGAGATGGATTTATTCCGCTTCGCTTCATTGGCTGCGGATTTTTGCCTTTGGCAAACCGGCATACTTCCGTCTGCCTAATCCTTGCACTGAACCACCTTTCTTCTGTGGTTCAAATGCGGGAGATGGATTTGAACCACCGACCTTCAGGTTATGAGCCTGACGAGCTACCGGGCTGCTCTATCCCGCGATAAAGCAAGGTTATTATATATCTTTAATTCTATCTGTCAAATAAAAAATCCTATATGTTGCTTTTATGTCGATTTTGTGTTATAATGTTGAATACATAAAAGGGGGATTCTGCCCTTTTTTATTTTGCCCGTTTTGGATTATCCAAAATGGGCTTTTTTTGTTGAGTTATGAAAGGAGTCATTAAAAATATGTCAAGACAAATACAAATTCGCCGTGGAACTGCGGCAGAAAATGATAGTTTCACCGGTGCAATCGGTGAAATTACAATGGATACAACAAATAAAACACTGCGTGTTCATGATGGCACAACCGCCGGCGGAACAACATTGGCAAAAAAAAGTGAAATACCAAATATTACAAATGCAGATTATGTGATTGAATCACAATTACCAACATCACAAAACAATTACGCATGGTACCGAAAATATAAAAGTGGGTGGATTGAACAAGGTGGAACTGTTTCTGGATCAAAAAATGTAACATTACCAGTACCAATGCAAGACACAAATTATTATGTGGTTGCAACATGTCGCGGAACAAATACTACTGTTGCCATAGGAATAAATGTTATAAACAAAAATAATTTTTATGCAAATTGTGGTCAGTTTATAATAAATTGGTTAGTTTGCGGTTTTACAGAATAAAAAACGGCATTTTTATGCCGTTTTTCTCTAGATAAACAACACCCCAAACAAAGCAAACAATAAAACCAATATTATAAAACAGGATACATTAAACAACTTTTTATATTTATAATACTTAATTTCTGTTGTGCTTTTACAAAATTGACCAGACAAGCCCAAAAAATTTTTATATGAAAAACCATACAGTTTATTTACTAACGCGTAATTTTCCATACTGTTAATAAATCGTACAATTTGATTATATCCCCAAACTTTTTTATACATATCGTCAGATTGCAAGGCCAATTGTCCTAATACGAAAGGTATCGTATCAGACGAAATTTTATTAAATTGGTTCAAATTATCTTTGAATATATTTTTTAACAGATTTACATCTTGTATTTTCAAAAAAGAATTCATCAGTAAATTTGTTTCTAAATGTTTAGCATGTTCTGTTGTTGTGTTACTGGCACTTAATCCGGACTGAGAATCATTTTTTCTGTATAGAACACATATTTTATCCATGATTATGAAATCTGATTTTAATAATAAATCAACATGCATTTTATAATCTTGATACTGCGACAAAGGAATATCCAAAGGCATTATTTGAGATAACAATTCTCGTGTAATTGCCATTCCTGGCGATAACATACAATTCCGTTGCATAAACATTGTATACAGTGCATCGTAACGATCACCATTGTGATTATACCATGTCTGGTTCAAAAACTTATTTTTATTATCAATCAACTGTAAATTAGAATATATCAAAGATTTATCGGGATTTTCAGCAAAAGTATTTAACACATTTTCAACATAATCTTCTGTTAACATATCGTCAGAGGCACAAAAACTTACATATTTTCCAGACGATGCGCTAAAAGCAGCATTTAAACCGCAGTTTACGCCTTTGTTAAAATTATTTTGAACAAGTTTTATACGTTTATCACTAAATTTTTTTATTTCAGCAACATTATTATCTGTTGAACAATCATCAACAATTACTAATTCCCAATTTGGATTTGTTTGCCGTAATAAACTGTTTATAAAATACCCAACAAACTTTTCATGATTATAACTTGGACATAAAATAGACAACATTACTTTTTTCATACATTTTCCTTTTGAAAATCTTTAGTAGAAACAAATAACAAATCAGAATTTACATTTATATCTTTCCCAGTATTACCAAAAGAACCATGGGATGCTATTATAGATTTAGCGTGCGATATTAAATACAAATCAAGATATCCTTTGTTTGAACCATTTTGATCACAGAGTTTATATTTTATATTTTTTGGTAACAAAGGGATAATATTTTGCTTCACAAAATTCATTTCGTCAGAAAAGAAATAAAATACACTTTTTGGTTTTTGTTTAATAACATATTTTATCGCTTTGACAAATGTTTCTGCGCTTGGTGGGTTTCCATAAACCGGATTATACTGAGCTAAATCACCGCGTCGAACATGAACCGCACAAGAATCGTTATTTTGTATTTCTTTTAATAAATCCGAAATTAAATACAAATCAACTGGTTTAAAATTTTTTTTAAATACATCTTTGTATTGTTGAAAACAAGGCGTTCTTAAATCATGATATCCGCCGACATATAAATGACGAGGTATATTGTTTATGGTCCATTTATTATTAAAAAAATGTCTATATACCCATGCTTTAAATCTGGAAGCTTTTTTATATTTTAAATTTGGAAAAGCTTTGTCCATGACAAAACTTCTATCAAATTTGCCATTCAGGTCTTTACCACATTTTCTAAACCATCGAAAATCATATTCTACGTCACAACCTTTGCTTTCAAAGAATAACCCAAAGGCATAAAACACCATCTGGGAACAAATACCACCATCTATGTATAAAACTATTTTACGTTTCATATTGTTGTTTTCCTATTTATATTCGTTTATTAAATCTACAACTTTTTTAACTTCATCATCTGTCATAACTGGCGACATAGGAATTGACATAATTGTACGATGTATTTCTTCAGTTATTGGAAAATGTTGGTCATTCCATTCACTGTATGCACCCTGTTTATGTGGCGGAGTAGGATAATGAATATTTGTTTGAACCCCATTGTCATTCAAATATTTGCATAAATCATCACGATTTTCACAACGCAACGCAAACACATGCCAAACGTGAGCATTTTCATCATAAGTTTTTGGCAATATAATTTTTGGGTTTGTGATGTTTTCACGATAATATTTTGCTATTTCACGACGACGCGCATTATCGGCATCCAAATACGCCAATTTGACATCCAGTAATGCCGCCTGGATTTCGTCCAGACGAGAATTAACACCTTTATAAATATGATGATATTTATAGTCGGAACCATAGTTAGCAATGGCATGAACTTTTTCAAACAATTCATTATCGTTTGTTGTTACACCGCCAGCATCACCCAATGCCCCCAGATTTTTACCTGGATAAAAACTAAACGCCGCTGCATCGCCCAAATTTCCAACACGCTTTCCATCATACATTGCACCATGTGCCTGGGCGGCATCTTCTATGACTTTCAAATTATACTTTTTTGCCAAATCCCAAATTTTTGACATTTGAACTGCCTGACCATACAGATGCACAACAATTATCGCTTTGGTTTTTTCTGTGATTTTTTCTTCTATTTTTTCTGGGTCTATGTTGTAAGTGTTGATATCCGGTTCAACCAAAACAGGCGTACAACCATTTTCAGAAATAGCCAATATTGTTGCAATATATGTATTTGCAGGAACGATTATTTCATCACCCGGACCAAAACCATAGCCACGTATAATCAAATTTATTGCATCTAAACCATTTGCCACACCAATTGCGTGTTTTGTTCCGCAAAATTCTGCAAAATGTTTTGAAAATTCATCATTATACTTTCCTGACAAATACCAACCAGAATCTAAAACATCTTTAATTCTTCTGTCCATTTCTGTGCGAAAACGGTTATTTATTTTTTCAAGATCTAAAAATTTAATCATTTACCTACCTTTTTGTTATATTGTTTTAGCATAGAAATACGTAAATACCAAGTCTTTACTTTATTTACTATCTTATTATTATTTTTTGTGGTGATTTTTTTGTTCATTTTTATGATGTTATTCATTTTTTTTGCTAATTTTAACACTCCTGATGTATTATGTTTTAAATGATCTGTATCACCAAAATCAACCAAGGAAAAAGATTTATTCGACAAAAACGAGTAAAACTCTGCATTTGGGGCATAAATCGACACATAACGTTTTAACAATTCCTTTACGCGAACAGATATAAAACTTTCATAATCATTTCGACAAGGTGGAACAAAAACTATTAATCTTTTTCCATTATTAACACACAATTTATCTATTAATTTCAAATACTTCAAAGGTTTTGGAACGCGCAAACAATGTTTCAAATGTGTTTCATATCTATCCTGTGCTATCCAATTTCCAAACCATGTTTGTTTTTTATACCCATAGTAATCATTTTTTACTTTTCTTGTTTTTGCTTGTTTTTTCCAACTTTGTAATTGTTTTGTATCAGCATCTACATCATATGGGATACCTAGTATTTCTTTGTAATAAAAAGCCATCCATTTGTCACTGGTTTTTATTAAATCGAAACCCGGAGAAAAAATACTCATTTCAATAAATACATTTTCTAAATTTGGTAAAATCTTGATGTACATATTTAACAAATGATACATACCCTTCATATCCAACGATGTTAAACCAAAATTAAATGTTGTAGAATCAAAATAAGCGGGATTTATACCATAATTCGTATGCGAAGTGCCAACAAATAGCGTTTGTATGGATTTTTTATGTGCTTTCAAGGACGTCTTTTTATCATAAACCTCATTACATAAATCATTATTAAAAATAATATTATTTATATACATTTAACGTTACTCCATAATACATCAAAATTTAAAATAAGCACTCTATCTTTTTTGTTATAATTTTTTATTACTTAAAAATCTTAGAAATGAATTTTTTTTGGGTTTCAAAATTTTTAATGTACCTTTTGAGTTATTTAAAAGGTTTATATTCAGAATTTGTTCTATTTCTTTGAAACGATTTTCAAAACGCCAAGATTTTGCAATAATATCATTACATTGTGCAACAATATCTTGACGCATAGAATCGTTATCTAATAATTTTTTACAAATATCATGTGCTGCTTCTGGAGAATCAAATTGTGGAATTGTGTCTAGTTTGAAAACATTTGTAAAATACGGTGTTCGCGAAGAAACTAAACATCCACCTGATGCCATAATATCACAAACACGATATGGTATGGCAAATTTGGTTTGTTCATGTGAAATATTTATACAAATTTTTGATGAATTATAAATATATTCATTTTCTTGCGCCGTTGTAATCACTTGTTTATTAAAACAGGCAAATAATGATGGCAAAATATCATGTATTCTTTTCCAATCAACACCGTATAAATTTAACCCCAAATCCGAAACAGCATGCAAAACACTTATACGTTTTTCACCAGAAAAAAACAAAATATAATCGTCCTGTGATATTTTTGAAAAAGCATTTCTAAAATCATCTGGTTCATTTTTTATCATATCTAAAATACGCTCTTTCGATATAAAAGGGTCGTTAAAAATCGTTCTGACCACAGTTTGCAATCCGTTTGTTCCAGAAAATTCCTGAATAAAATTTGAAAACTTATCTGGAATTGCAAAATTAGTCCCGATAAAAGAAATATTTTTATCTTGCTTAATATTGGTATTATGTAAATCTGTTGCAACACGAACATTGAATATTTTATCTTTTGGGATTCCATATCTGACCATTCTAGGTTTCATTTCTTGTTCAGAAAAACAGAAAAACAAATAACGCCCAACATTTTTCTTTATTAAATCTTGCTGATTCCACAAAGTATCTGTATCAGCACCCCATAAAATTATAGGACAATCAACAATATTGGATATATTATGATATATAGAATTATTAAAAGCTATCACCAAATCGGGATTAAAATTCTTAATATCTTGAACCAGTGCAGTTTCATTAATTTCTTTTTTTAAATTATTTTGACCACAAAAAATGTATTTGTGAAAATAATTTGGTATGTATACAAGAACATCATTTCCATTACGAACAAGTGCATTACAAAGTTGTTCGTTCCAACCAGTTATACAATATTCTTCGTTTTTTTTGATTGCGTTGGAAAGTCCAATTAATATACGTGCCATTATTTTATTTCCTTATCATATATTTATTATATTTGTTTGTATCTGTTTTGTTTTCTCTGCGTTCTGTGAATATTTACAATATGTCCAAAACTTGATTTTGTTTTCAATGGCAAATCCATAAATTGATTTAATAATTGCATCAGGTTTTCATAACGATGGTTTTTGTTTATTATTTCATTACATTCTTTTACTATATCGCGTCGTTCGTTTTCGTGTTTAATGAAATATTCACATTTATCATGCAAATCTTTGGTATCCACATAAGTTGGCACTATGTCACCAAACAATCGTATTAAATCATTCGTTGGATTAGATAATAACATCGCATTTGACGCCATTATATCACATGTTCGCCATGAAAAACCAGTGTGAACCTGGGCATGCGGTAAATTTAGTGATATTTTTGACGTATTATAAATATACTGATTATCACTGATAGTGGTTACAAATTGAAAATGACATTTTTTCCATAAATTATAATCAAAATCAATACATGTTAAATTATCCATAAATGTATATATATGTAAATCTAAATCTAATAATCCAGACAACAAATCAATGCGCCCTTTGTTTGTTATCGCATTACAAAAATTGGTTGCAATATTATCGATTGTTATTTTTGGATTATGAATATAATTTTGCAGTTCATTATATAAATATTGCGATATTAAACCGGTTTCTTTATATTCATCAAACATTTTCTTATAAATATCGGCAACATTATCACGAACTATATTAGGCAGATTTTTAATTATTGTATTCTGTAATCCTAATGATGCCGCACAACAAAAATTTCCAACAAACGAAATATCTTTATCTTGTTTTGTTGATTTAGAAACAACTGACGTTGTATACGGTATCAATAATTGGTGTTTTTCATCTATCTTAAAATTTTCAATCAATTCGTTTGCAAAATCATTATTAAAATAAAGAACATTAAAACGACCAGGATATTTAGTAATTAAATCTTTATTATGCCAATACAACGGCGTATCAGATGCGATAATATATATTGGACAATCATATTTTTTTAAAAACCGTTCATCCAACACATTATTAAAAGCAAATATAAAATCTGGTTTAAAATTAACAACATCACAATATGCAAAAAAATGATATATATTGTTTCTTAATGGTTTTCCAGATGTAATATCTTTATCAATATATGGCATTACATTATGACCATTTTCAATTAAAATATCTATAAAACCCTGGATATACGGTTCCAATGACACAGGAGAAAAACCTCTAAAAAAACCGTCAGCACAAACCAGAATATTAGCCATTTTATAACATACCTATTTCTTTCATCTTTTTATTTATTGCAGAATTATCATATTCTGACATATCTAAAAATGATTTTATTACGCGCAATGATTTTTCAATATCTTCTAAATTTTCTACACCTATACCAAAACGAATAAAATCGCGTGTGCTTTCGCCATACGCTATGCCAGAAACAGTTGCTATGTTATGATTTATCAATAAATCATATACTAATTCATCTGTTGTTCCAGGAAAACTGGAAACATCTATCAAAAAATAAAATGTTCCAACACCAGGTAAAGTTTTTATACCTATTTTATCCATAATTTTTTGTACAGCATGGCGTTTTTCTGCCATCTTAACTGCCTGAGGACGCGTAAAAGATAAAATTTCTTCAAAATGTTCTGCCATATAATCTTGTAAAACAGTTGGTGCACATGTAACAAGATGCTGATTTAATTTTAACAATTCATGAATCAGTTTTTCGTTAGCAATTACATAGCCAACACGCCAACCGGACATTCCCATGTTTTTTGACAAAGAATTCACTATAATTGAATTGTCATGATTTTTATCAATGCTAGCAAACGAAATAAATTGTTTGTCTGGTGTTAAAAAATCACTGTATGCTTCATCAGATATAATAAACAAATTATGTTGTCTTGCTATTTCAAGCAATTTGTTAAATTCATCATGTGAAAAAAGTTTTCCAGATGGATTTGTTGGATTATTTATAATTATTGCTTTCGTTCGTGGTGTTATATATTTTTCCCAATTATCAACACTTTCTGTATATGGAACAGGAACATGTACGCCATTAGCTAACTTTATCTGTTCTTTATATGACAACCACGCAGGTTCTGGAACTAAAACTTCATCACCTTTGTTTATAATCGCTAACAAAACCATATAAATCAGAATTTTAGATCCTGCGCTTATCAGTATTTCCGTATCAGGATTTAATTTTACACCATATTCACTATATAAATTAGCTAATTTTTGTCTCAATAAACCTTGTCCCATACTGGAAGAATAATGATATCCACGCACCCAATCAGAATCATTTATTTCAAAACGCGGAACATCAAAAAACGCTTCACCAAGAGAATAAGTATAAACACGTTCACCACGTGCTTTTTTATCATAAACTATTTGATTTATATAAATAGATAATGCCTCTGGAATAGTTTCTACAATAGTATTTAATTTTGGTATCATTTTATAACCTTTAACAAATTCAAAAAATTATTATTAAGCATTTTCAATTTTCCCAATCTTTTATAATACCGTAAAACATCTTTTTGACTAAAAAATGGCCAATCAGAAGATAATAAAACACGATCTTTAAAAGGACTATTCAAAGCAAATTTTATTGCTTCATTAATATAAGGCAGTCCATTGCTTTTTCCATATTTACCTAATGTTGTATGAGTCAAAGCAAAATCAATCCAAACGTTTGGTTGAAAATGACATATTTTTATAAAATCATTTATCAAATATCCACCAGAATGTGCAAATATAAAAGTTAATTCTGGAAATGTTCTTGCAATATTCCAATAATCATATGGTGTCCAAAACGGTTCATTTAATGTGTCAATTATTACACAATTTGGTTTATTTTTACGAATACATTTTATTACTTCATCTGGTGTATATTTTTCACGACGTGGATGAATTTTAATGTATTTATATGGTAATTTTTTACCAATTTCATCAGCACAAACATAATAAAAAGAAATATAATTCTTATCTGGCGCATGCATTTTTAATGCTTCAACATTATTTAATGTTCCATCAAAATATGGCTCCCCTTCAAGCCCGATGATAAAACCACCAGATTCAGAACAATGATTATGAATATGTGCATCAAAAAACATTTTAACGTCCTAACATTTTATTTAACATAGCAATTTCTTGTGTTTTTATATATTGTGATGTCAAAATCGTACGTGGACCATATAATATTTCAAAACCAAGACGTGCATTATCATTATCTATTTTTGTAAATTTATTACCGATAAAAATATTATCACGATTGAAATATTTACTGGTTATTGATGATTCTAAGAAATCAGTTATATTTACTGTATTTTTTACAATACTGTTTTCAGGAAAATCATAAAAGAAATAGATAGATGAATAATCAGTTTGTGGATGTAAACCATTTACAACAGGCATTCCCTGTTGTACTTTGATTAAATCACCTAAAAAATTAGAACCAGAAACTATATCTACTAAATCAGATGCTATAAAACCACTGCTTCGTGCACCAATTTCAACAGGTGACAATGTTCCATCTTGTTTTAACAAAACTTCTAAATGTCCCAGTGATGATGAAAAACCTAGTGCTTTGTAGCATTTTATCCCAAATTCTGCTATTTTATTTTGTAATTGCATATCATTAACATTGTAATGTAATTTTATTGCGATTTTATTATTATCCGTATTTTTTGTGTGTTCTTTTTGAGAAATACCATACACGCACACATTTCCATATTTATCGCCAATCATTTCAACTGTAAATTCTGTACCGGATACAAATTCTTCAACAACAACTATTTTATCAGATGCTTCATCTTTAGCAGTGTTAAATGCGCGAACTAATGTATCACGGGATGCCCCAACATCAACAATAGTTATACCACGTGATGACGCAGAATTATCAGGTTTTATAATTAATTTATTTTTACTGTTAAAATCAACAATACTTTCATCAAATTCTGTATAATGTTTAGATATACGATTTAATAAACCACTTTCTTTCCAACGACTTGTCATCATAGATTTTGATGAAGAATATTTTAATCCTTCATCACTTATTGTTGATAAACCTAATGCGCGATTTATTTTAGCAACCGATGGAACCGCTAAATCAATTGAAGAATATGCAAATACAATATCATTAAATACACCGTCCGCCTTTAATGCGTTTATTATTGCATCAGCATCTTTAACATCTATTTTATAATGTTTATCACCTGTCATCTGTGGTTTTTCATTCCAATCAACAACATAAACTAAATAACCAGCATTTTTAAATTTATTCAAAATACCATAATTCAATTTATTTCCACCAAGAAGTAAAAATATTTTATTCATTAAAATTACCTTTATTTTACATGTGCTAAAAATTGGTTATAATCACGAATATAATCAGATTCATCATAATGTTCACTGGCTAAAACCATAACCACACAATCTGGTGAAAAATTCGTAAATTCACGCCATATATTTGATTTGATATGTAAACCTTGTTCAGGGCTATTTAAATGAACAGTTATCCTTTCTTTGCCATCATCTAAAATAAAATCACAAGATCCAGATGTACAAACAATAACTTGTTCAAGTTTTTTGTGTGCATGTTTACCACGAATAACATCTTTATCTGTATCCCAAATATAATAAACACGTTTAATATCAAAAGG
>OMQP01000008.1:20126-20681 GCA_900313285.1 uncultured Pseudomonadota bacterium | reverse complement strand
TTGGTGGTTCTGATACGGCTGCAACATTTGAAGCAAACTGGGATCCTGTTAAATGGACCGTACAATATTCTGCTGGGTCTGGTACCGGAACCGCACCAGGGGCACATCAGTGCAGTTATGGTTCAACATGTACAGCAGTTACAGGTTCTATGTTGACAAAAGAGAATTATTTTTTAAACGGATGGCAATCTTCTTGTTCTGTTACGGGCGGTGGAACCTGTGCTAACTTTTCAGCTGGACATATAAATCCTGGTGGCAGTTTAGCAAATGCAACAACAACAGATAACGCCATAATCACTTTGACAGCGGACTGGAGGGAGTGTCCTGCATGTTCGCCTACAAATGCTTCATGTACATTATCAGTTGTTACCAATGTTTGTACATATACGACTGCATGTTTAGATGGTTATGGAAATATTCAAGGTAACGGCACTGCTACTCCAAGTTGTACACCAAACAGAATAACTTTAAATTGGGTAACTGGTGGACATGGAACAATTCCATCTGGCGCACCAACATATTGCGATTATGGTTCGACATTTACTATGCCAGCGG